>NZ_DATMYY010000323.1:0-2233 GCF_035560735.1 Methanospirillum sp. | reverse complement strand
CATCCATACTATATCTAATTCTGCAGATCAGGGGCAGGTGATAGAGGACATCAGGATATATACCAACTGGGTCCTTGTAAAAACCAGTAGATGGTCACTTTCTACAATATTCCATGGTATGCCTGGCCTTGAAGACAAACCGGGAATGGAGTCCTGGATGGGTGATTGGCTCGGAAAACCGGCTCTCGAATCAGCACTCGAACTACTCTCCTGCAAAGAGACACTCCGTCGTGCTGTTGGAATGGCCTGCCTCAAGTCTTTACTTCCGGTTCAGACCAGCATAATGTCGGGAAATGCTGTTATGATGATTGAAGCTGCTGCAGCACGGGTTCCGACCTGTTTTATCGGGTACTTTAAAGAAGCCGCAGAATGGCGTGGAATGGGGAGACCGGTGAACATTGTTGAACTCTTCCCACGACCTGGTGATATCCACTGGAATGATGCCGAAGAGGTACTTGGTGAGGCTCAAATCGTGCTTATGAGCGGATTGACCGTGGTTAATGAGACACTCGCTGAAGTAATCAGACGAACACCCAGAGCGAAAATCCGCGTTATGATGGGCCCGACCGTCCCACCAAGTCCGGCCCTCTTTGATTGTGGACTTGATCTTCTTGGAGTAACCTTGGTCAGTGATTGGACCCTGATGGCAAGGTATGCTGAACTCGGGGGAGGGAGTATTGCATACTCTCCACCCGGGGCACTTGAAAAGATCAACCTGGTCCAGGATAGTAGAAAATTTAGTGCTCGTCTCAAAGAATTAACTGGGCAGAATGGATAATAGAGGAAAAAATGTGGCTCCAAAAAATATCTGAATGGCATGCAGCTGGTGTTCCCTGTGCATTAGTGACAATCATTGAATCATCAGGATCAACTCCCCGTAAGATTGGATCTCATATGGTTGTCAGCAATACGGGTGAAATCGCAGGTTCAGTGGGAGGAGGGGGTGTTGAATTCTCCTGTATTGATATCGCAAAAGAGGCGATAAAAAAAGAAATTTGCATAACTAAGCGATTTGTTTCCAAAGGTGATGGTGATGAGTGGAGAGCAGATGACGCTGATACATCACTTGGAGTCTGTGGTGGATCTCTGACAGTATTTATTGAACCAATAGTTGTTGAACCAGAGATCGCAATCTTTGGAGGTGGTCATATTGGCCTGCATATTGGAAAACTCTGCGAAGTTCTTTCAATTCCTTATAAGGTATATGACGACAGAACAGAATTTGCTAATACTACCCGGTTTCCCGGAGCAAAAGAGGTTGTTTGTGCTTCATTCAAAGATATCGAACAAAATATCGCTCTTCATGGAAGAAGTTATTGTGTTATCCTCACCTATGGGCATGAACATGATGAAGAAGTCCTTGAGTTACTCCTGAAAAACAAGGATATTCCTTATATCGGAATGATAGGAAGCATCGGCAAATGCACGACCCTGATCCAGAATCTAAAATCACGAGGGACTGTTATTGATGACAGGCTGTACTCGCCCATTGGACTGAAAATTGGTAAAAATCTCCCTCCTGAAATCGCTCTCTCAATCATCGCAGAGATTGTCCTAATCATGAGGAACGGAAAACTAGAACATGCACGAAGAGACTGGTCTTAATCCAGTTGTTTAGCAGCAGATCGGTATATCCGGATATCACCCAATATTTCTTCGGCTACCTCACTAAAGCTGACAGATCCAATATCTCTAATCACCGGTTTGATCTGCCACCGTTCGGTGACTATTCCAAGAAAATCACGTCTGACGGTCCATATCATCGGGGGATGATGATGCTCAACCAACCAGGTGATTGAACCACCCCAAAGGGAACCCTGCACATCAAACCGCCCGACTTCATCGATGACAAGAAGATCGGTAGTATCAGACCTGATGTCAAGGAGGGCCCGGTTCCCAAATGTGATCGCTTTTGGTCTGAAATAATAACGGGCATGCTGCTCTGCTCCCTCTTCAGGTGTTGTTGAGCAGAGTTCTTCTGATGCACCGGTTTCAAGATTGGTAATCGAGAACCCGGATCTCATTCCGTCCTGGAAATAACCGGGTGCAACAAATCCCTGCATCTTCACTCCTTCTGCCCGAAGCAGGTCCAGTATCTGCATGAGGAATGTTGTCTTGCCTTCAGCCTGGGCTCCGGTTATGATATACACCGGTTGAGATTCTGTAGGGATCACAGTATCAAGGTATCAATGTCTATGGAAATATTGGTTTTCTTCTTTACATTGCCTTTGAT
>NZ_DATMYY010000322.1:0-4280 GCF_035560735.1 Methanospirillum sp. | reverse complement strand
TCAGGTTCATCCTTGCGCTGCGTTTTCATCTGAGCTTTGAACAAATCCGTTACCAGAGATGCACATCAGATTAGAGACATTTTGAATGGATAAAACGGCGGAATTTCACCGCAATCCTAAATATGACTTTGCTCGTCGCACGATTCCAGACCTGATCGTCACCGGTTCCGTCCACCTTTGCAATCCACCAGACACACCGTTCAGGAATTATACAGGTCTCACCGATCCGATCCTTGGTGACCGTACGGTAGATGAACGGACGACGAAACGAGGTCGTAACACCCTTGAGGATCTCCTGCATCTGGTCAGAAAGAGCAACATCATCGAGCGTGATAACGCTTCCGGGCTGCATCCCTTTGATGTAAAACAGGGCCTTCTCACTCATCCGCCCTTCAAGCCTGAACTCCTCGGGAACCTGGCTCATCATCGTCTCAAATGCATGAGACTTCCCTTTCCCGGACTCACCGGTCACAGATACATGCAGACCCCTGGCATTGATCACCTTCCGGGAAGCAAGTGACATCACAAGACACTCTGCCACCACCGGATCACCGATATGATCCAGTGCAAATGTCTCAAGCATGAACGAGAGCGGATCCCCGGTCTGAAGGATTGTTGACGCTTTCGGTTGGATATCTCCTGAAGAACCTGGATCATCAGGAGATCCAGGATCCGGAATTCTCACAGATTCAGCACCAGATCTCTTATCCGCAGCACTAGGTTTCTGATCTCTCGTCTTCTTTTCTTGTCCCGGTCCAGTCCCACGGGATGAACCGCCATCCATCATGACCCGAAGTTCTGGCCACCGCTGCCGTCCTCCTCCGCATGAGTCGTGATGACAACCCGCAAATATGGCCCCATTCGGGAACTGAATCGCGTATGCACCGTCGGTATGGTCCTGTGAAAACGGGCATTCATGAAGAACAAAGAGTTCTCCATGAGCGTATGGCCTCTTCCGGTAACCAAGCGAGTGATGATCGAGCCACTGTCCAAGGTCGAGAGGACTCTTGCTTCTGCTCTCCTGACCCCCAGACGACGGCAATGGTTCAATCTCTTTTGGAAACATTCCGGCAAGGGCGGTCAGGAATTCTTCAGAAACGATCTCCGGCTCAGAAATATCAGAGAGTATCTGTGCCTTCCGGTGAGGTCTGGCAGCAATGTTATCCCCTTTCCTGCTGGTCGTTCCATAGAGTTTCCAGATCCTTGCAGCATTGAAGACCGAGGTGTCAATCGTCGAGAATGCATCAGAGAAGAGAAGGTCCAGTGTCTCAAGCACACTTCTCACAAGATCCCGGGATTGATCATCGTTCGGAAGATGTATCCGAAAGAGTAGATGGGCACCGTTTCCAGAATCTGCCATAACCGGCTCTGGCCATCCAAGACCGGTAAGATATGCTGCTATCCGAGCTGCCTTCTCAATCGCTGATGTATGCTCTGGATCAGATGATGATACTCCTGACGGCCTGACCGGATCGATGTCTATTGCAAGCCATCTCCGGCAGAGAATATCCTTGTCTCCTGCAGACTTCTCGTCCTTGCCAAGCCGTGTCTCTATTCTGTTTGCCCGGCGGGCCAGAAGATCAGGGTTTACCGGGTTTAAAGTCACATAGATTCCCGAGTACTCACCCCGGTTATCAAACGAGACAGCATCTGCACTGAGTTTGTCAAAGTCATCATAATATCCTGAAGCAGTTCCTCTCTTTCCGATAAGCCTGACCTCAACAGTCTGACCCTGCTCAAATAGGATTGAACATGCAGAACGGATAGGATAAGGATGTGAAGCTGGGTCAGATCCAGGCATCATCCACCTCAACAGAGTCATACAAATCCCGGTCAATAAGAAGACAGATCATAAACCTGTCTTCTCCGGTGATAACAGACCTGCAGGCCGTGCACCTCTTCCCAAGACAGGGGACAAGAGCCGGTCCTGATGAGATAAATGGACAGATCCGGTCACCTGAGCGATTCATGAATCCCTCCTCTGATACGCAATGCTCCGCCTGGCAGGATCTGGTATATCAGCCAGGAGCTTGATGAAAAGATCCAGAACTGGACCATCCCGGGAAGGGGATTCTCACTGAGAAAGGAGGCAATTTCCTGAACTTCGTCTGAAAACCTTGAGATGTCACCTTTCCGGGTCCGCTTTACAGTGACAAAGATGATCTTCTTCCTGGTCCAGGCAACAAAATCAAACAGCCTTCCTGAGCCAGCAATTCTGAGGAAATGGTACCCAGCACGATTGAGTTCTGCACCGGCATGATACAGAGTACTCCTTGCAGTGAGGTTCGTCCCTGTCATTCTGCTCTCCTGGCTTTAAATCTGAATGCGAGATTGCAGGTGTGATATACAGAGAACAATGCTGAAGCGTGGATGCTCAATTTGAGTATCAATCTGCTGATATTATCCCGGTAATTTATATGATGCAACCGGGTTGACAGAAAGGTACAAACGCTCAAAAGATTATACTGGTAGTTTATCCCCGCCAATCTTCCTGGTCCGGCAAGATTGAGAAGTGTTGTGCGGGGTTTTTCAATTTTTAGTATACTATCATCTCCATGTCATCTGATCTGATGCCATACCGTTCTGTTTCCTCTTGAAACAGATAGAGCATAATCGTCTCTTAAGTTCAGCCCGTGTATCTCCTGATCCGATAGCCTTCAGGTTATCAGATACGAGCAGGATCACAGAAATTCCTCTGATGAGGAACGCCGATCTTGATGCAGAGTTACCGGGGAATTTTCGTGATTTATCTGGCCTGAAGAGGTGCTGAGGTATTGTCAGATTGAGTATGACACATGGTGATTCAGCACCCTGGTATCTAAAGATTAGGTAAACGGTGCGAAAGTGATCAGGGGGATCAGAGATTTCATCGGTTCATCCCCGGATCTCATATTCCAGTTCACTTGTGTGAGATTTCACTTTCGCAGGACCGAATGATCCTATAAAGCCCTGTCGATTTGATCACAGTCTGACAGTATCATGGACTGTCATGTTTCCTGATACAAAGCCTTCTGATCCTGAAGTCGTATTTCCTTCACTTCCTGATTCTAAGAGTATGAATCCGCTCCCGTTGATCAGGCTCTCTCCTAAGAGATCTGGATATGATACACGGCTCATGGTATAGGATCCGCGTTCAAGGATACCTGATGCAAACATGTGTGAACGACTTTCAGCATTATTTCTGTCAACGAGAAAGACACAGGCCAGTGGAGCAGGAGATACCCGGTCTTTTGTTGTATAATCAGAGAAGAGCACCGGACCTGTTCCATGAACTGACATCAGGGTTCCTGAATCTTCACCGGTAATTATCCGTGAGAGTTCTGAAGATCCTACTGTCATAACACGGGATACAAATGACCCGTTTGCATCCTCTCCAGATCCACACAGATGAACTGTTCCGTCAGTGCTGATAGTTGTACCAAGGTACTCTGCTCCGGTGAGAGAGGCAAGGATCAGAAGAACTGATCCGGTTGCCAGATAATTCCACCGCATTCTTCTCTCCTGGAAATCAGGCCAGGAGAGCAACGGTATCTGCCCAGGTTTCTATACCAGTGAGAATGCTGTCTGCTTCATATCCTGATACCACAACACTGTCACGCTTGAATGTGACAGAGAAGATCTCCCCGTTTGAGTTGTGGCATTTGAGAGCACAGCTGAAGGAGTCTTCAGAACTGTCATGAGACGGTGTTCCCCCCATTGCAGTGTTAATTGCTGTTGCAGCAACTATTGTGCTGATATTAGTGCTGAAAGCTGCAGAAGATGGAGCCCTGACTGATATCTGCCCTACAGTCTTCGCCTCTGCATTCTCATACACGATCTTTCCGGTGTAGTGTTCAGATCCCCTGACGACCCCGGCAACAGCCTTGTTGTTTGAGGTGTACGATGTGCATCCCCAGGGGTTGTTCTCGATCACGTCCTGGACAAGTGCCAGGAAGTTTGCTACGGTGTCGATGGGTGAACTGAGTTTTCGCTCAGCTGACTTGGTGACACTCTTGGTTGTAAAATCTGCCATTGTTCGATTCCCTGCCGCTTTTCACGGCTATGTATAATGTCGACGTGTGGATAAAAATAGATTCAAAGGGGAAGGAAAAGAGGAGAGGAGCAATGGAGAATTGGTGATCCGGGGGGTTTGAAGAATTTTTTTGTGCAGATGTGACTCATAAAATTTTATCCTCTGGATAGTGTGAAAATATAATGACCATTCTCCTTTGGGATATAGCCAAAATACCATACTACAGAGTTCAGTCAGATGATGTGGTAATACTATTACTATTGTAGGT
>NZ_DATMYY010000321.1:0-15455 GCF_035560735.1 Methanospirillum sp. | reverse complement strand
AGGCCCATCTGTCATCCAATAGTCAGAGGGAATAATAAGTTTAAATCGTGCTCCCTGCCCAAAGATACCCGTTTCAGTGATACTAATTCCAGTGACTGACAGGATTTCACGAGCCATTGTCAGCCCAAGACCTGAATTTTTTCCATACCCATGGTAAAAGATCAATTCTTTCTCCTCTTCTCTGATTCCATCCCCGTCATCCTCAATAAAAAGTCCAAGATCACCGTTCTCGCTTTGCGAGGATGAAACCAGAATTCTGGTTATCGAATTACCATGACGGATTGCATTTTCAAACAGGTTGTAAATGACCTTTCGAAATAAGGGATCTGCATAGATCATAACCTGGGGCAGATTCATTGAGATCTGAACATAATCATTTGCAAGATCGTGACTAGCTGACTGAATTACTTGAGGAAGGTGAATCCACACCGGATCATGAGAACCAACCTTATGATACTCATGTGAGAACTGGAGATGTTGAGAAATTTTCTCCGTGAGATTGATGCATGCGATAAAATGAGGGTTATCAATTGTAACTCTGCCATCCTCTTTAATAAGGGTCAGATACCCTAGCAAGGAAGTTACCAGATTGCTCAAATCATGCCTCGTAAGTCTGCTTAGCAGTGTGATCTTCTCGTTAGCTATCTCCAATGCTCTTTCTGCAGATTTTCTCGCAGTAATATCCCGTAAAATAAGAATAATACCTGCGGGGTCACCTTCAGGATCCCTGACCAGAGAACTGGCGATACTAACCGGAACTCCAGAACCCTCTAGATTACATTCATAATCTGAAAGTGTGCCCAATTCTGACACTAACTGCGTTATCCTGGAAAACTCATCCACGGAGATCCGGGATGTTACGTGTGTCCCTTCCATATGCTTGAGTTTCAGGTTGAAAAGTTCTGCTGACGCAGAATTCCCGGATATAATCAATCCATTCATATCAGTCAGAATGAGTCCATCCGGCATCGTGCGGATGATATTGGATGCTACTGCTTCCGGACCTAAGGTAAACAGACCGTATCGCAATATAGTGTATGCAATAATGAACGAAAAGAGAACAATACCAATAAAAACAAGGTTTGGAAGGAAAATTCCATTTCTTGGAAGATAAAAAACCGATTGTGAACCAAGACCAATGATGAGGAGAAAACCAGTACTTACAAGGGCACACTGCCTGCGAATCCGCTCCTTATGTGCTCGAATCCAGGACTGGACACAGAAATATAGTGCACCGAGCATTATGAACAGAAAATATATGGATTCGATCTGAAATGCCAGACTCCCATAAACAGGAGTATAATAATACCCGGTTCCCTCATGTGCCATAACATACGTTAAATTTGTACAGATCCCAAGAACTGCAAAAACCAGTGATGGAAGATAAATAAGAAGGATGATCTTCAGGATATGTTCACGTTTCGAAAGCCAGTGACTGGTAAAAGTTAGAGTGAAATGTACAGTCATGGCGATGACCAGGGTCCAGAATGAACTTATTTTCAGCCAAAACAATGACCCGTCATAACTGTTTACGTGCCAGATCAGGAACTCCCCTGCTGCCCAGTATGTTGCTCCAAGCATAACAGCAAAGAAGAGACGGTTAACAGGAGAGGAGGTATTTTTTGAGAGTACAAACAGTCCGAGACCATAGGTTATACATGCGGATACAAGACAGAACCAGACAAGCACTGAAAATATATCCATGAATTAACCCAGGCTTTTTTAATCAGGATGATGATTAAACTAATTCTGATCTATTATAGCATCAGAAAAATTACACAGACTTCCTTATCTAGATACCTGATAGGTACCATACTGAGACAAGGATTAAAGTTCAATAACAATATTTCAGAAAAACGCCGAGGGGGAGATTTGAACTCCCGAGGTGAAACACCAGTGGTTTTCGAGACCACCGCCTTCCCGGGCTAGACTACCTCGGCAATAATAGCATCATACGTAGATCCAATTCAGGTTTAAGGATATCGGAAGCCTAAATCAGACGAGAGAAAAAGAAAGGGGTTTTACATACCACCAGGAGCATCGTTGCGTGATACCATCATGTCATCAACGCGAAGCAGCATCTCTACAGCTTCTGCTGAAGACTGAATAGTCTGGCGCTTGCAACGGAGTGGTTCAATAACTCCCTCACCCAGCATATCAACTGCCTTACCAGTAAAGACATTCAGACCATAATTCTTCTTGCCTGAGGCATGAGCAGCCTTGAGTTCAACCAGTTTATCAATCGGGTTCATACCGGAGTTTTCTGCAAGGGTGATTGGGATGATTGCAAAGGCATCAGCGTACGACTCGATTGCAATCTGTTCTCTGCCACCGATAGTTGCTGCATACTCACGCAGTTTCACTACTAACTCGGTCTCAATGGCTGCACCACCGGGTACATATTTCCCGTCTTCCATGGTATCCATGACAACCCGGGTTGCATCCACCATTGCACGTTCAAGTTCATCAACCAGATACGTGGTAGTTCCCCGCAGAAGGATGGTTACAGTCTTCGGGTTCTTGGCACCGAAGATCTTGGTCATCTCGGTGTCCTCAATCTCCTCCGCACCTGCGGCAGTCCCAAGCATAGACTTGGTCAGATCATCTGCTTTGTTGGCAATTCCTGCATTCAATGCACGGGCAGCAAACTTCATGTCCTTTTCTGGAACATCTTCAAGCGCCATAACTCCGGCCTTGGCAAGGAAGTACTGGGCTGCATCCGCAATTCCTTTCTGGCAGAGAAGAACATTTGCACCTGTTGAAATGACAGCATCTGCCATTGCCTTCAGTGCTTCCCGCTCCTGCTGACCAAATGCATCAACCTGTTCAGTACTGCTGATCTTGATCTTGGCCTTAACCTCGGTCTTTCTGATCTCAAGCGGGCTTGTCACAAGGGCAACTTTTGCATTCTTAATGCTCTTTGGCATTGCCTGGTTGACGCGTGTCTTTTCAAGAACAACACCACGAATCAGTTCAGCATCATCCATTGATGAGCCCTTATGGGATTTGATCTGAACATCGTCTTCATCAACGGTGATCTTTTTCCCGTTCTTCTCTGCGACAGCTGTGACTGCTTCTACTGCAATCTCACTGATCTTTTCTTTGACGTTCTCAATGGATTTCCCAGTAATAGCGGTCTGTACAATTGATGAAAGGATCTCTTTGTTGAATGGATCAACAGTTGTTGCCATGCCCTCAAGAATCTCAAGAGCCTTTGACATTCCCATCCGATATCCACGACAGATAACAGTCGGGTGTATCTTTTTGTTCAGAAGGATTTCGGCCTGTTCCATCAGGGAGCCGACTACCACCACTGCTGTGGTTGTTCCATCCCCTACCTCCTCATCCTGAGTCCGGGAAACCTCGATGACCATCTTGGCACCGGGGTGTTGAACTGATATCTCATCCAGAATTGTAATTCCGTCATTGGTGATGGTGATATCCCCGGTTCCATCAATGAGCATCTTATCCATACCCCGGGGACCAAGGGTAGATCTGACAGCCTCGGCAAGTGCCTTTGCGGCCGCTATATTTGAGCGCTGCGCCTCATATCCGTGCGTCCGCTCTACATTTTCTCGTAAGATTATTACAGGCTGTTGCGCAAGCATAGAGTATCCTCCGTATGAATACAGGTGGATTTAAAGTTCTATATATGTGTTCCGCATTAACCGGAAAAAGAAGAGGGGATTAATCTATTCGGGAAATTCTGAAGAGACTATAGACCGGGACTCCCTCAATTTCCCTGATTCCGCGCTTATCAAAGAGGACACAGCATGCAAGAGGAGTTGCACCGTGACTTTTTAAATATGCCACAACCTCACGAAGGGTTTCCCCTGTTGTGATGACATCATCCACAACCACACACTTATCACCGGGAGTTATCCCGAAATTTCCACTCATGGAACCCATCGGTGTTTCAGCGATGCTATGCTTAGATGGATGGTAAATTGCCAGACGACTCCCTTCTGATGCTGCCATAAGAGTTGCCAGAGGAATCCCGGATATCGAGATGCCGACTAATGCTGTCGGGCTGGACCCTTCCGGCTGCATCATACGGTACCTGGACATGAGCATCATGCTGCTTTCATGAAGCAGAACCGCGTCACCACTCACACTAGTCCAGTCTATATGAACATCTTTCGGAGTTGAGGCACCTTTCTCCTGAGTTAAGAGCCAGGTCACAGTCTCCATGGAAAGGGAGAGTTCGTCCGCGATCTGACCAGGACTGTGGCCTTCACTTCTCAGGTGTCGTGCCTTCTGAATGAGATCTTCGATCGTAGACATCTTGAAAGAAATATCCGGGGATCTATTTATTCTTTCGTTTTAATGCCGAACCACAGATCGGACAATCGCCGGCTTTTGTCGGGACCTGATCAAAATACTTGCCACATCCAGTACATCTAAGTTGCCAGACCCGTGGACCGGCTTCGCGCTGGATGATTGACCGTACAGGTATCCCTAGTAATAAAGCGGTGTTCTGTACAGCAAAATCATCAGATACCAGTGTTCCTTTTACCTCCAGAGCGAGAGCAATCAGATCGGTATCTGTATCTGAAAGAACGCGTATATCCCCGCACTTCCCCGCTGCTTCCCTGGCAGCTTTCAACGATTTTTGAAGTGGAGGCCTTATTTCCATTCCCTCATCAAGCAGAACAGAAAACCTGGCCTTTCCACGCAGGTCCTTGAGTTCTGATTCCACCCGGGGAACAGTAAATAGAACACCATCCAGGGGGATAGAAAGAAAAAAGGCCGAAGTATCAAGAACTAGAACAGTCCGTCCGGATTCTGTTTCAGATGAGCCGGATGAATCAGAAGTTGTTTCAATATTATCTGTTGAGAGCATTGGCAATTATCCTGGCTGCAGAGTAACCACTGCAGGCACTTTCGATAGTATCACTGCTGATGATCTGATTGATCCCAACACTTTTCAGATGAGTATAAGCTCCGGATGCCAGAACACCATGTACACAGACAGTACATATGGAAGCTGCTCCCTGCTCTAGAAGCATGGCGGCTGCGGTTGCCTGGGTGCCTCCGGTTGAGATGATATCATCAACTATCACTACATCTCTTCCTTTTACCGGGATCTCTTTAGGTTCAATCCTGACTTCAATACCTGATAATCTGACTTTGTGGAGATGATCAGACTCCCAACCTCCTGTTGCTGCAATATCATAAGCAAGGTTCGCTGCCCCAATGTCAGGTCCGAGAATCAGGGGGGACTTGCATGAGAAATTCTGTATGGCTGCTGCCATATCTCCTGCGAGCGAGAGATCAGTGGTTGGTATCCCAAAGTATGGAATTATCGTCTTTTCATGAAGGTTGATAGTGATTACCCGATTCACACCAGAGCCAAGTGTCCGGGCAATGATCCTGGCCGATAACGGTTCACCAGGATTGAATTGTTTATCTTGCCGGGCATATCCCATATATGGAAGAACAAGGGTGATCTCTGATCCATTACACACGTCTGTGAGCAGAAGTAGTTCTATGAGATCATCACTTTCTACAAGACTGCCGACGATCACCATCTGATTCGAGATCTCATCAGTACGCAGATAGATTTCTCCATCCGGAAACCGGGTCCATCTGACATCTACCAGCGGTTTTTGCAGTAAATCTGCTATTCTGCCGGCAAGGACCTGGGACCGCCGGGTGCTGATGATCTTCATGCTGGCTTATACTTTTGCTGAAAGTACTTAAACAATTGTCCCTGATTGAATACTGATTAATCGCTATGCAGGTGTACACGCTATAATGGATCCCGAGGATAATAAGCCGCAAAATATTAATATTCCGGAAGATAAGAGAGATTTGTCGGAGCCCCAGGTAGAGGATATTGGTCAGCAGAACCCGGAGTCTGCAGATGTCCAATCCGCAATACCTGCGCAGGAAGAGGCAGGTCAGGAGAATAAAGCAGAAGATTCCACTCCAGTAGTCGATGATGGAACATCTCGGATAATTCAGGTCCCAGAGAGTCTTATCGATCAGGTTATCGGTCAGGATCATGCTGTTGAGGTCATCAGAAAAGCTGCCATTCAGCGTCGGCACGTAATGATGATCGGAACACCGGGTACCGGCAAATCGATGCTTGCTAAAGCAATGGCCGAACTCCTGCCCAAGGAAGAGATGCAGGATATCCTCGTGTACCCGAACTCAGAGGATTCCAATGAACCGATTATCCGAACGGTGAAATCAGGTCGTGGAAAGGAGATTGTTACAGCCCATAAGACAGAAGCCAGAAAAAAGGCACAGCTGCGCAACACTCTCATCATGATTCTGATGCTCGGTATCATCGGATATTCTTTCATCACATACCAGTGGCTGATGGGAATCATCGCAGCCGCATTTGTGTTTATGGCGCTCAGATATGCTACCCCTCGCGAAGAGCAGATGGTTCCAAAACTTCTTGTTTCCCATGACAAGACCACGACAGCCCCATTTGTTGATGCAACCGGTTCTCATGCAGGTGCTCTGCTTGGTGATGTCAGGCACGACCCCTTTCAGTCAGGAGGGCTTGAAACCCCGGCTCATGACAGAGTTGAAGCAGGAGCTATTCACCGGGCACACAAGGGAGTGCTCTTTATTGACGAGATAAACACCCTCGGTCTTGCTGCGCAGCAGAGTCTTTTGACTGCCATGCAGGAAGGGGAATTCTCTATCACTGGTCAGAGCGAGCGGTCATCAGGGGCAATGGTCAGAACCGAACCGGTTCCATGTGACTTTGTGATGGTTGCAGCAGGAAACCTTGATGCGATTGAAGGAATGCATCCGGCACTCAGATCCCGTATCAGGGGTAACGGGTACGAGGTCTACATGGAAGACACGATGCCTGATAGCCCAGAAAACCAGGAGAAGTTTATCAGGTTCATCGCACAGGAGATCAAAAATGACGGGATGATCCCGCATTTTGACAGGAGTGCTATTGAAGAGGTCCTCCATGAGGCCAGAAGACGGTCAAACAGGAAAGGACACCTTACTTTGCGTCTTCGTGACATGGGAGGTCTCATCAGGGTGGCTGGAGATCTGGCACGCCAGGAGTCTGCAGAACTGACAACCAGAGTCCATGTTATTGAAGCGAAGAAGACTGCCCGCTCGATTGAAGACCAGATTTCAGCACAGGTAATCAAGAGAACAAGGGAGTATGATCTGGCGGTCGTAGAAGGAACCCAGATCGGAAGAGTAAACGGGCTTGCAGTTATGGGAAGCGATGCAGGTTCAGTACTTCCAATCATGGCAGCGATCACTCCGGCCCAGGGTGATGGCGGAGAGATCATAGCAACCGGTTTGTTGAAGGAGATTGCCCAGGAGTCGATCAAGAACGTGGGGGCAATCCTAAAGCGGTTTACTGGAAAGGATATCAGAAATATCGATATCCATATCCAGTTTATCGGAACATATCAGGGAGTAGAGGGAGATTCTGCATCGGTCACTGTTGCAACTGCAGCAATCAGTGCTCTTGAACAGATTCCAGTGCGCCAGGATATCGCGATGACCGGTTCACTTTCAGTTCGGGGAGATGTTCTGCCCATTGGTGGTGTTACCTACAAGATAGAGGCTGCTGCAAAAGCTGGAATCAAAAAGATCATCATTCCAAGGGCAAACCTTGAGGATGTTCTCATCGAGGAGGAGTACAAATCAATGGTTGAGATCATTCCGGTCACTTCCATCGAAGAGGTTCTCGATATAGCCCTTGTTCCAGAAGACCGCGATAACTTCCTTCACCGGATAAAATCGATAACCCATGCAACCACCAAGTCAATCCTTGGTTCAGAGATCCCAGTCTCACGGACGGTTATCTGATGCCTTCAGAGCCACGATATTACGATATCAGAAGGGTACGAGGTGAAGTAACCCAGATTGATATCGACAACGGCAGGGTTGAACAGGCAGGTACTTCTTTTTACGACAAAGCAACCATCCGGGCACTTGGGGATCTCGGATGGGGGGTTCTCTCGGTTTCAGGTGACAGGATAGGAACAGATGATTGCAGCCGAAAACTAGTTGCTGAAGCAATGACAGCCTCGCTGATAACCAACGAGCGGGTAGATATTGCATCTGTTCCTTCAACGATACATGGTATCCCAAAAACCGGCGAAGATCCCAGAAATGTTGGGATTGAAGAAAAGGTTGCAATTCTCCAGGACCTTGAAAAGGCAGCAGCAGGAGAGAACATCGTAAGCCGGAGAGTGACGTACATCGAAAAAACCGAGGAGATTCACTTTATCGACTCTTCTGGTAATGAGTATAGGTATGAACTTTGCCGATGCGGTTTCTCTGTTCTAGCGGTCGCAAGTCGTGGAGGTGTAGTCCAGATGGGATATGAGAGAGATCATACCATCAGGGGTCTGAATATCAGACACCGTCAGGACCTAGCCCGGGAATCAGCACACCGTGCAAATTCTCTTCTTGATGCGAAACCGGCAAAAGGAGGTAAAATGCATGCAATCCTTGACCCTGAACTCGGAGGAGTGTTTGCTCATGAAGCCGTAGGCCATGCTGCAGAGGGCGATCTTGTCAGAGAAGGGAATTCAGTTCTGATAGGAAAGATCGGGCAGGCTATCGGAACACCGGTAATAACTATTGTAGACGATCCTTCACTTGTTGAGTTCGGATTCTGCCCGGTAGATGATGAAGGATCAGCAACCAGTCGGACCGAGATCATCAAAGGCGGGGTTATGAATTCATATCTCCATTCAAAAGAGACGCTGGCCAGAGTTGGTGATGGAATTTCAGGACACTGTCGTGGTATGGCAGGTGAAATTCCCATTGTCCGGATGAGTAATACCTTTGTCGAGAATGGTGAAGCCTTATACGAGGAGATCCTGGAGTCGTGCAAAGACGGTATCCTGCTCAAAGGATCACGTGGAGGACAGGTAGATCCAGGTAGGGGTATGTTCCAGTTCAATGCTGAGTACGGGTACCTGGTAGAAGGAGGTGAATGTACCTCAATGGTTCGGGATGTATCCCTTTCTGGAGAGATCCTCTCAACCCTTCATTCAGTAGAATTAGTAGGAAATGACCGGGCACTTCACCCGGGATACTGTGGGAAAGGGGGACAGACAGTTCCGGTTACTGACGGAGCCCCACATCTGCTGCTCAGGGATGCTATCGTTGGAGGATGCGATGTCAGTTGAGAAAATTCTGAAGGCGGCAGAGAAGCGTGTTGATGAGGTTGAGATATGCATGGGAAAAGGCCATGCACTTTCAGTAGACCTCAAGCGAAAGCAGATCGAGATCGGTACAATTTCAGAAGGATCCGGGCTCGTTATCAGAACCATAAAGGATGGAAAGATAGGCATATCTTCAACTGATAACCAGGATGCCTGGCAAAAGTGCCTTGATGCCGCTATTGCCAGTGCTGTTTTTTCAGATTCTGTGGATTGGAAAGGACTACCCGGACCTGCTCCTCTTCCCAAAGAACTGCTCGCATACGATTCAGCTGTCAAAGCTGATCCGGCCATAGCACGGGATCTCATCACCCGGATGCTTGATGGAGCAGGAACTTTCGATGCAGAAGTGACCGGTGGAGGTGTCTCACTCTCCGAGGCATCCCATCTTATCGCAAACAGTACTGGTCTGTGGTACGAAACTGAAGAGACACATGTAAGTCTCTCACTAGAGATGATTGCAGATCAGTCGACTGGTTTTGAATATGATTCTTCCTGGAGTCTGAAGACAGCAAAGCCAGAATATGTAGGTGAACAGGCCGCCTTTTTTGCAGCCACCGGCAAAGATGGAAAAGAGATAGAAACCGGTACATATGATATTGTCCTCTCGCCAACTGCCCTCTCACATCTGCTGGATGCTACCTTTATTCCTGCTTTATCAGGGAGAAATGTTCATACAGGCAGGTCCTTTTTCGCTGATAAAATGGGAGAAGAGGTGATGGACAAAAGATTCTCTCTCATTGATGATCCTTTTGATCCCAGGGGCACCGCAAACTGCTACTGGGATGGTGAAGGGATGCCAGTTCAAAAAACATCATTCATTGACCAGGGAGTTCTTTCATCATTTGCCTATGATCTCAAGACTGCATACAGGTATGGTGTGAAACCCACCGGTCATGGTGTCAGAACAGGTATGAACGGAGCACCGGGCATCGGCAACCATAATCTGATCCTTTCTGGTCCCACCATGAATGTCATGGAAAAGGACGCGGTTTACATCCATGATCTTATCGGAGCTCACACTGCTAACCCGATGTCAGGAGACTTCTCGGTCGAACTCTCCGGCCCTTACCATATATCCGGAGGCAGCTTAAGCACACCTATAAAAACGGGAATGCTTTCAGGCAATGTTTTTGAAATGCTCAAAAACATTGAGGGCTGCTCTGAAGAGACACGAACAATGGGATCTCTCATCCTTCCGTCCACCCGCTTTTCAGGGGTGAGCATTGTCGGGAGGGCATAATGGCAGAAGAAAATACTACCATTATTCAGACCGTTGTATCACTCTCAAGTCCACGCCAGTTTGAATCTGAACAGATCAAAGAGGCCGATGCAGTTGAGATCAGACTGGATCTCATCACAGAACCCATCGAGAAACAATTGAACCTGCTCGCTGACTCATTTAAAAAACCAATCATCCTGACACTGAGATCAAGTGCAGAGGGCGGGGCCTTTGCAGGAGATCCTGATGGATGGATAGAGAGGATAACACCGTTTCTCCCCCTTATCACTATCGTTGATGTTGAGATCAGATTCAAAGAACATGCATCACGACTCAAAGAGATGGGGATTACAACCATCGCTTCCTGCCATCGCAATGAGATGTTATCACCTGAAAAACTGATGACCCTATATAAAGAGCTCAGGTCATTTGGTGATATTCCCAAGATTGCAGTACAGCCGCAGGACACCACCGATCTTCTCACCCTGCTTCAGTTCACCAATGCTGCACCTAAACCACTAATAGTGAGCGTGACCGGGATGGTCTGCAGGTACGCACGACCTCTGCTCCCTCTCTTTGGTTCACTTTATACCTATTGTTACATTGACAGCCCGACATCTCCCGGCCAGTACAGTCTGCGTGAGATGCGTATGCTTGCCCACCTCTTGTCCCCAGGGGTCATTGACACATGGTTCCAGGGCAGACCTGTTCGTTCAGGAGATCCATCGCTGTTTTACCGGCTTGCTGGTGAGATCAGGGAGCATCGCTCATAAAAGGGGATGAGAATGATCAGGAATCTTATGATCGATAACAGTTATCGAGCGATCTGTTCAGGGTGGAGCGAATGAATCTTGGAAGACTGACAATAGGGATTCTTCTGGTAATACTTGTGCTCGTTGTTCTTATGCCAGCGACGTTTTTACAGGCTATATTCACAGTTATTCCGGCGCAGTACCAGGATATGATTCCAGAACAACTCCTGCAGAACACTGGAACAGCACTTGCAGAATTTTCAGTAATGACCGCACGCCCAATGACTGCAGTTTCTGTATATGACTTTTTTATTGCAAAGCATCCTGATCAGGCTGATTTGTATCGCCTTAAAAGTGATGCCCTTATCGCTGCAAGCGATGATGCCGGAGCTATAAAAGTTTTGGATCAGGCCATCTCTCTCGATCCATCCAATCCGTTACTTCTGATAAAGAAGGCACGACTCCTTTTGAAAACCGGCAGGTCAAGTGAGGCAGATGCTGTATTTTCACAGATACTCCAGATTCAGACAAATAATCCACAATATCTCTCAGTGATAGCAGATATTGCTCTTGAAAAGGCACGGTATCTCGAGGCATATGAGCGTTATTCAAGTCTCGTTAATCTCACACCAAATGATGCACAGAACTGGGAGAAGAGATCAGATGTAATCTTTGCATTACTCACCATCCCAACTGCAGGTGCAAACGCTTCATTATCACTAAAACAGACTGATCTCTACACACCTGGAATTAATGGATATGAACAGGCAGTCAGGATCGATCCAGGCAGAGATGCGGTAATTAAAGTCAAGATGGAGAAGCGATCAGACAAATTCGTTGCCCGGACTATACAGGAGCTGGAAGACCGGTACCAGGAGTTCAGGTACCTGCAGCCGGGTGAGAAGCCAATTAACCCATAAAAAAAGAGAACGTAACCATGCAGATCAAATCCTTTCATCTCCTGTTTTTAATAACTTTGATTCTAGTTTCAGGTACTGCTTCGGCAATCTCACTGAAAGAACATACAACAGAAGAATGGCAGTCGATACTTGCAATTCCCGACAATAGCACCATGCTTACAGGGCTGCAGATCACACTTGCCATAAGACCCAACCTGTATTATCTCCCACAGGGAAGTGAGGTGAACATATCAGGAAAAATTACCACAATGTTCGGGCCGATAAAAAATGCACCCATTATTCTGGCACGTGGAAATGGCACCATCCCTGCCCCTGCTGTAAACCTTACCACTGATGATAACGGGGATTTTTCCCTAACAGATCACCTGAACAGTTCAGGAGTCGTCAGATATCAGGCCTGGTTTGAAGGTTCAGATTTGAAGGGGAAGAATCTGACAAAAAGTTACGAGATAGAAATAACGACAGTAGCAAATTCAACTGAACAAAAATTCACAAATCTCACCGTTCAGGAAGAGCCGGAACAATCCATAGTAGAACCTGAAGAGATACCAGAATCTGATGCAACCCTGAATGAAAGTGATATCAAACAAATATCAGACACATCAGGTTTAATCCTTCATGGTCCAGAATCATACATCTCTGGGGAAAATGTCACATTCTCAGGATCTATCATTGGGAAAAACCAGACTCCCCTTCCGTTTGTGGCATTGAGCATCCAGAAGAGGGGAGATAATGGTCAATACTCAAAGATCGGTGATACAATCACCACCGGAGCCGATGGTTCATTTACAACATCGTATTATCTGACAGGACCTGAAACGCTCTCTTTCAGGGCACTCTCCACAGATGATCTGGGAAAGGACCTCACCAGTAATGTTGTGACGTTGCAATTTGAAAAAACCGAGGATTTCGCTCCCATGGCCCGTGACAGAACAGGCATTAGAAATATTGATGCCGGACTGAACGCAGCCATCATCAAACCCGATGAAAATGTCACGATATCAGGATGGTTCTCAGATGGGGAAGGAAACGGAGTTGCTTCAGGCCGTCTCAACTTATACTGGTACAATTTTGCTGATAAGATATGGGACAGATACAGAAACACCTCTGAAGCAATCACTAATGATGACGGATATTATGCCTTCAATGTAAGTGGTCCGAACCTCACAGGAATCTCATATCTTGCAGTTGTTTCCAAGAAGGAACAAACAGGCAAACCATTATTCTCCCATGTATTACCTCTGGTTGTCAGAGGTCAGACAGAGACCAATTCATCAATCCTGCCCGCAGTACTCACAGTTAAAAGTGAACCCCCAGAAGTGCAGGTCAATGAAAAAGCCCTGATAACATTTACCCTGTCAGATCCTGACGGGAATCCTCTGGCAGAAGAGCCGGTACAGATGTACTTCTCAGAAGATGGGTTTACCTGGTTCATGAACGGTAACGGAAATCTCACTACACGAAGTGATGGAACAGTGGCAATGGTGGATGTACCGAAAAAATCTGGATTCCATTATTACAGAGGAGTATATGGTGGTTCTGACTTCTTCGGTCCTGCTGATTCAGGAATTCTTGCACTAATTATAACAGGGCCTGAAAATGGTGCTGGTAATCCAGGTTCAGAAAATATGACTCAGGAAAATAAGACTGAATAATCAAATCTGTTTTTACCTCATGCAGTCCATTGTGGATGCAAAGGTAAGACTAAATCTTTTTTGAAAAAAAGGGTTAATAAAGCCCGACTAGATGAAGAAGGATCAACAGTATTGCCCCAGGGATTCCTGCAAGGGCACAGACGATTACAGATATAATGTTGATCGGAATGTCAGTCTTCCCCAAAAGGCCAAACAGATGAAGAAAATTTACAGCAATCAGAATGATAAGGCCTATTATGGAATTTATCACAAGGTTCATTACATTTTTGACGAGGCGCCAAAGTATAACAAGGATTATGAGTCCCAGCAGAATCAGGATGATAGTGTCGATCATAGTCTTTCAGACAATTCTGCCCGGATAATAGATGAGGATACCGGTTACCGGGGTATAGTCAGGCTTAATATCATTCCATTGTCCTGCTAACAGACTGACAGCATGTATGTATAATATGTCAGCATCTAATACCGAAAGTATGCTCATCACCGACATCAGTCAGATTCCATATCAGGAAGTAATGGACAGATCACTGCTTGGCGAGTTATTTCATCCCAAGGATTTCGGTGACCGGGTCTCATCCAGATATAGTATTGCTCATGCCAGGGTGGCTTCAGGGCAGGAGACCCTGCCCCATACCCTCCTTAGATCATCTGAGGTTTATTACATTCTTCAGGGAACCGGCTTGATGCATATCGGGACCGAAGAAAAACAGGTATCAGCAGGACAACTCGTGTACATACCTCCCGGATCAGTTCAGTTTATAAAAAATACCGGGGATAATGAACTCATATTTCTTGCAATCGTAGATCCAGCCTGGACAGCTGAAGATGAAATTCTTGGATCACCCGAAGAAACAAGTGATGATCACGATTCATTTATGGAAGAGGCAATCTACGAGGCTGAACGAGGGTTGTCTGAAGGAGGAATTCCAATTGGAGCTGTCCTGGTTAAAAGCGGTACAATCATTGGAAGAGGACATAACCGGAGGGTGCAGAATGGGGATCCCATGATCCATGCTGAGATCGACTGTCTTCGTAATGCTGGGAAAATTGGATCATACAAGGACTGTACACTCTATTCAACTCTGATGCCATCTTTCCTTTGTGCAGGAGCTGTCGTGCAGTTTCAGATACCTACTGTGATAGTCGGTGAATCGCAGACATTAGAGGGTGCAGAGGTTTTGATGAGATCTCATGGGACCAGGGTCACCAATCTGAATAACCAAAGATGTATATCGATGATGAAGAAGTTTATTTTGGATAATCCTGACCTTTGGAACGAAGATATTGGAGCCCTTTGACCTGGAAATTCTCTATTCGCTTTTTTTCTCACCCTCTAGAGTATGCTCCATCTCATAATGATGGGTACCTCTGGAGGGAATCCAGAACAAATGCTCATTTAATTTCTTTTCAATCTCCAGTGTGTGACCTGCAAGGGCAAGCTGGAATGAGATGATAAGAAGGAGCATTAAAATAATATCGCGAAAACTGAGGGTTAAAGACCCCATAAACCGGTAATGGGAAGTTATAAGATATCTGATAAGGTCATCAGCGCCTGCAACCTGACCAGCTGTGACCAGGATAACCACAATCAAAGCTCCCGCCAATGAACAGGTAATAATTGAAGCGATCCATACCTTGAAAAATTTCCATATTACAGAAAAAGCGGTCAAAATAAGAAAGGCAATCAGGACCGGATCTGCCAGGAACTGATATACCCCAAATTCCATCAGATATCA
>NZ_DATMYY010000320.1:0-2468 GCF_035560735.1 Methanospirillum sp. | reverse complement strand
ATCCTTAATATCCAAAATTATCCGGTTCAGGTAATCTGACGTTATAATTATCCATTATCCTCCTGATTCATGGCATTCATGATCTTAAATGCATTAATTAAACGTCTGAAAGACTCGACCAATTCCCCGATTTCACTATTCCGGGTTTCAACATTAATCTCGGTATTTAAATCACCCATACTAATCTGCTTTGCAATTTCTGTAAGTTTTTGAACCGGTCTTACATAATGTTCCATCAAAAAATCCAAGGTCTCTTCTGATTGCTCCTCATCCCCTTGTAACTGTGAATTTATGGCTTCCATAATTTTAAACGCATTTATCATCCGTTTGAATGAATCAGTCAACTCATCAATCTCTTCACAGGAGATCTTTTCTACATCTGCTTCAAGATCTCCCATACTTACACGGTTTGCAACCTCGGTTAACTGTTTAATAGGAATCAAATAATGTTTCAACAGAAAATTCCGGATCTTTTCTGACCTTATCAGCCTCTGATCAAGAAGGTCGATAATATGATCAATAGCATCCACCTGCTGATTGATCTTATCAGCAATAGTCTTCTCTACGTCATCTGTGAGTGTACTGATAATAGTGAGGGGATTTCGAATCTGGTCATTCAATGTAGATAGGGTTTCCATGTTGGTATTGATCTGGGAAATGGCATCCTTGATTTTTATATCCTGTTCCTTTCGATCGGTGATATCCCGGTCGATAATCAATACCTGGTGTTCATTCAGGATCTTGAGTCGTGCTTCGTAGTACTTTCTACGACCTGACAGAATATGCTCATACTCAAACTGACATAGATCCTTATCCTTAAGGGTCTGAGCAATCTTCTGTTGAAATACTTCAATCATTTCACTAGATAGACCAATGGTTCGGATGTTTTTCCCGACAAAGTCTATTTGGTCAGATGAAGATGACAGTTTTGGTATATGGGAGTCAAGGAATACTCCTTCATCAGAGATAATAAACATGATATCCGGAATAGCATCAAGAATTGTGCTATTCCGTTCCATGATCACCATGAGTTCCTGCTCTTTTTTGAGCAGTTCCTGGAAATTTCCACGTAGTTCCTGTTCTTTTGCAGTTAATTCTTCAGTCTTTACATGAAGTTCTTCATTAGACTGTTTCAGGTCATCCTCAATCTGTTTCCGTTCAGATATGTCTTCAATACTGCCTTCATAATATCTGACAGTACCGCTTTCATCAAAAAATGCTTTCCCGGTGTTTTTTACCCAGATATGAGTACCATTAAACTTGATGAGTTGTATCTCAAAGTTACGTAAAATCCCATCATGGTTCATAATCTGCATCCATTTTATCCGGGTATCTGGATGATAGTATAAGGCAGGTAGCGGTACTGCCATCAGGGTATCCCGATCAGGATATCCGAGGAGTTGTATTAAAGCAGAATTGAAATCCAGAAATGAACCTTCCGGGGAGGTTCGGTACAGACCAATCGGGAACGTTTCATAAAAGGATCTAAGTTGCTCATCTTCTACCATAGGGAGTTTGAATGGAGGTTTCTTCATTTTCTTGGTATTGGTTGAATGAACAGCATTAGTCATGATTTCAAGTATTCCCGTATCTCCCTATGCGAAAAAATAGAGAGATATTTATTTCATGGTCTTCAGATTTTCTTTGATCTTCAGGGCTGTTTCATCACCCAGCGTCTTCTTCACACCTTCGTAAATTAACTCTATCAGAGCATCCATATCGGCTTTGGTCAAATCTGCAGGTGATTTCTTCATCTTTATACAAACCTGCTTGAGAAAAATCGGTGCAGAAGGACCGATACTTTTTGCCAGGATGGTTGTTATATCGGTATCTAGACTCATTTTTCTTCCTCCTGATCTTCCTGCATAGAGACCATCATCTTAAAAGCATTGATCATCCGTCTAAAGGATTCAGCCAGATCATTAATCTCATCATTGGTGTGAACGTCAATTTTGGTTTGAAGATCACCCATACTTACTTTGTCAGCAATCTCTGTCAGTTGTTTAATTGGTCTGGAAATGCTCATGGCCATTATACATACGATGATAATGACGATGATCATGGTGATAATTGTAATCAGCAGTATAGTATTACTTGAACTCATGCTTTCTGTTGCAATTTTTATACTATTTACCGTCTGCTGAATCGAAGAATTGAGTTTTTGCTCGAGCTGTTTAGATGGTACAGTAAACTCTTCCATATAAGTCGTTGCAGAGGTCTGTAACATCACTCCATCAGCAGTTGGGACTCCAATGGGTTGTATGTACATGTATTTGGATCTGGTAACCCCATCTGGATCAGGCCAGTCATAATATCCGCCATTTGATGTTCCCTCCAGTGTCGGCTCAAC
This sequence comes from Methanospirillum sp., assembly GCF_035560735.1. GTDB lineage: Archaea > Halobacteriota > Methanomicrobia > Methanomicrobiales > Methanospirillaceae > Methanospirillum. The sequence continues at coordinate 118 of NZ_DATMYY010000320.1, read as the reverse complement.
TATTTTCCAAAATGACGGATATTTATCTGCAAATGAAGATGTGTCAAAATTGATTAACTGCGGATTAGTATGGAACCTGATAATGGAATTTTTACCATTGTATTCTACAGTACAAACG
>NZ_DATMYY010000319.1:0-7660 GCF_035560735.1 Methanospirillum sp. | reverse complement strand
TATTTAAATGGGGATAAACAAACAACTCCCCTTGCAGACAAACCTTGAAAATACTCTCGGAAAATAGGTTGATCTCATCACCAGAAAAACTGTGATGAAGAGATGAACCCGACTCTCAAAGAGGAAAATCAAGTATATACCCCCAACATGGAGGGCTAAAGTGTTATCGCAATTCTAGACAATAAAATAATACCGCGAGAACCAAAATGTCCACTGTAATTTATTACTTTACTGGAACCGGAAACTCACTAGTTATTGCGAAGAAGATCGCAACAGCACTTGGGGAGACTGAGTTGGTGCCTGTTGCATCATTTTGTGATACAACGGGTCACATTACCCCAGGGGCAGAGCGTGTAGGGATTGTTTTTCCAGTATACTTCATAGGTCTGCCAGCGATGTTGGCATCGTTTGCATCACGTCTCCGCTTCAGGAATGAAAAATATATCTTTGCCGTTTGCACGTTCGGGGGAACCGGGGCTGCCCCCGCCCTCCAACAGCTCAACGGAATTCTCCGGCAGAATACGTCACGAGGGCTTGATGCGGGTTTCAAGGTAAAGATGCCAGGCAACTACATCCTGATGTACGAATCCCCTAAAGGAGAGAAGCGTGCAAAAATGCTTGCAACGGCGGATAAAGATATCGCCCGGGTTGCGGAGGCTGCCCTACAATGCCAGAAAGCTAAGCTCCCCCGCTCATTCTTCGGAGAGATCCTCCACATCCTGTTCTATCACCGGTTCTTCATCCGTGTACATGGAGAGGACCAGAAGTTCACCGTATCAGAGAGATGTAATTCCTGCGGGACATGTGTCGCAGTCTGCCCGGCAAAAAATATCGAGCTTTTCCAGAATAAACCAGTCTTTCAGCACCGCTGCGAACTCTGCTGTGGCTGCATCCACAACTGTCCGGTTCAGGCTATTCAGGTCGGAAAAAAAACAGAGAGATGGCAGCGGTACCGGAACCCTGATGTAACAGTTGCCGAGTTGAAACTCCGGGAGAAGTTCTAATAAAGATTAGTATCTCGCACTTCACCAGAATGACCACTCGCTTGCTGCTACACAGATAATTGCTGCGATTCTTCAGAACTTAGGGAACATATATCGATTGCATCGCTATAGAGCACGAAAGGTGATATCCTTCAAACTATGGGTCGTGAATTTGCTTACTTTAATTGGAGGTTTCTCTTTGATGGTTGCATTATTTACCAGACATCTGACCCTCAAAAAGGGAGGTTTTTTCTAGTGCTGAATATGACTACCATCGCAGAACGGTTTGTTCATGGATTTCCCGCATCGGCAGAGCGTGACGCGGTTTCGGAGCGTATAGGGTTTCCCATCTGATGATACAACCGGGATACCCCCTCTCACCCAAAGTGGCCCGTGCTCCCCTCGAGCCGGGTACTCGATAATGACAATAGACTTCTCGAGATCAGGCTCGATTGCCATCCCTGTTTTCTTGTCTTTTAGGACAAGGCGCCCGGAAGGGCAGTTGCGGGCCTCCTCAATTGCGGTATCCCTTGCCACTGGATCATCAGATTTCTCCGTGAGATCCCATATCCCACCGGCCCGCATACAGAACCGTGCATGGACACAGAGATTCTCATAATCGAGAAGATCCAGTTCCGGGCCTTTTATAACCAGGGGATATTTCAGGTACGGCTCACTCCCTGCCTTCTCAGTCCCGTCAAAGCCTATTTTTGCATGGGTCCCATCGCAGAATGGCTTATTCTGTGAATGTCCACATCGGCAGAGTGCGTAAGTCTCCTGCACCGGGTACTTCTTCGAAACCTTCCAGTTTCGGCAATATCCCTCATCATCATTACATATCTCTTGCTGGATTAGGGGAACTCCTCCACTCACGATGTAGGGTCCATTCTTTGTTACTGTGACCCTCATTTCTTTATATGCTGGCGTCTCTTCTTGCTGGGATTGGTCGTTCATACTATCTTCACCCGTAATCCAACTCTAATTCACGTTCCCAGACGTCTTACATCAGGCCGATCTGCTGCATCAGGGAGATCTTATCATAGAAGAGTTTCTCTTCAATAATCTCCCCATCCTTCCAGTGAGCGACCGTACAGAACTCAACCTTGAAGGATTTCCCATTCGGAGGAATCTCTTTCCCATCGGGCGTTGTCATCGGACCCTTGAACGTACCGGTAAATTCTGCCACCGAACATGTCCAGTCTCCCTGACCGAAGAAGACCTTGTAGGGCCGGTTCCCGACCTTATTGTCAGGGAAAATCTTGAAAAATGCAATCGCCTCTTCTCTGTGGGAAGGTCTTCCATGAGTCGGTTTTTCCTGTCCTGGCCAGAATACATCCACATGGGACGCATGTCGCTTCTCAAACGTTTCCCAATCCTGACCGTTCCAGGCATCATCCAGGGTCTGCATCAAGTGCATGTTCTCTTCAACTGTTGACATCTTTCATCACCTCTTTATTCGATCGTGAATTAACAGACCTAGGCAATAACAGTTATGTAACCTACATGAGGGTATATGTCACATTACTCTCTATGACAATGAATATCAAAACAATACGGCTTCTCCAGAGACTTGGTCTGACAGCATACGAAGCAAAAGCATATGCAGTTCTGGCACAGGCTGGAACCCTGTCGCCCTTTGATCTTGCTGAAGAATCCGGAATCCCACGGACAAAAATATACGATACTATCCGGCGTCTGGAGCGGGAGAACCTTGTTCTCGTGGAAAAAGGCAGACCCTCTAAAATTTCTGCAATCTGTCCGACTGAAGCAATCAGGGGGCGAAAAGCCATCCTTGATGCCGAGATCGATCAGATGACAAATGAGTTCAAAATGAATTTTGACAAACACAAGAAACAGGATGTACCCCGGTCAAACATCATTCATGGACTAGACAATATCGTAATCAGGACTACTGATATGATGCAGAGGGCAAAAGCCAGTCTCTACCTTTTTGGAACACTCTATTATCCGGAAGAGGTAGAACCCATAAAGCAGCAGATTGAAGCCGTAAAAAAAAGGGGCGTCATCATACGGATATCGACCAATAACCCGATCCTCGTACAAAAGAAGATGCTTGATGTGTCAGAGTCCTTTACCAAAGTGATAAACGATCTCCAGGTAGCACCAGAGCCTTTCATCCGGACAATGACTATTGATAACAAGGAGATGTTGATGATGTTTCCCCTGCCTGAAGCAGACCAGGAGTATCGGGAGAATGTTATAGCCCTCTGGATTGATAATGAAACAGTGACGAAAGCCATCAATAACGTTTTCAATATTACCTGGGGGAACCGGAACTGGGTAAGTCAAAACCAGAAGATATCAGGTTAAGGTAGTTCTTTCTGACACGGATCTGGTGTGAATCAATCCAGTTGAGTAAACCATGACGTAAAACTCAGTCAATCCAAGATATATTTTCGAGATGGCTCCCTTTGAAATAAGTTCCCTATTACATTCAGAATTAATGTATGGTACCAACTTCTCTGATCAGGTATTGACTCCCTTAATCTACCAGGACTATTTCTTTAGGGATTGTATGGATGGGATGAATATCTCATCCTCTCTTCCTATCCCATACCCCATTAATGCCAAGATAGTTTTTATATCGATCTAACGCATGATGTTGTGTAGACTACACAGCCCAGATAGTACGTAATCAGAGTTCAATCGGGAAGTCAGGGAGCAATCCGGTCAGGGATACAGGTATTGATATCTGGCCTGTTCGATATACAGGATTCCTCTCGATGAGTTTCATTCAACCAGATAATGGTGGATCTCGATGATACAGGGATCAAAATATGAAGACACATGTTTGGATGACCATTCTTTTGCTGATAGTATCTTCTGCCTATGTAGCTTCAGGTGAACCTGTACAAACCACGGTCAACACATCTCTTTCGTCTCTCCTTTTTCTGGGAAATGAGAATATCCCCCCGGTGATATTTCTGGATGGAACAACTCCCAAAGGTGTTGATGTTGACATAGTCCGGGCACTGGCACCTCATATTTCACAGCCGATTGAGATTAAGGCCATGAACTGGTCACAGGCACAGTCACTTGTTGCACAAGGAAAAGCAGATGCCCTGATTCAGATAAATCCTACAGAAGAACGGCTGAAATTCTATGATTTTTCAGATACCCTGCTAGAATCGCAGTTCTCTATCTTCACCCGGGAAGAAAAACTCGGCATTTCCGGGATCTCAAGCCTTCGCGGACTTAAGGTTGGTGTTGAAGCAAAAGGTCTTCCTCTCCAGATATTAGAAAAAGACCCTGAAATACTCTTAACAATCATCCCCAATTTTACTGAAGGGTTCAACCAGGTACAGAGCGGTTCTCTCGATGCAGTCGTTGTAGACTACCGGGTAGGTTCATATATTCTTGCTCAAAACAGGATTCAAAATATCAAGGTATCTGGCGAACCAATAGCATCCTCCAACTCTTCATTTGCGGTTAAAAAAGGGAATACAAAACTGTTGAATGAAATTAATAATGCCCTACAAATTATAAAGGCAGATGGCACGTATCGCAGCGTCCTCGATGCCTGGAACCCTACAGAAGGAATTTTTCAAACTAGGGAGCAGATTACAGAAGGGACATATCGCGTTGCTATAATCTTTTTACTCCTCCTGTTTGTCATTGGAGGGATATGGATAGCGACTATCCAAAGAGAGTTAACCAGAAGAAAATCCGCTGAAAACAAGTTGATGGAACAGTACTCCATATTACATGGCATCATTAACAGTGCGAACGCACTGATATTCTCTGTAGACCGCACCTATCGATACACCAGTTTTAATCAGGGCCACGCCACCACCATGAAAAATCTCTATGGAGCAGAGATAGAACTTGGTCAGAGTATACTTGACTATATTTCAGTACCACTTGACCGGGAAACCTCAAGGCACAACCTTGATCTGGCATTAACCGGAGAGGAACTCGTAGATGAGGCATATTCAGGGGAAGAACTTCTCTCGCGTAAATATTTCTACGTGCTACACAACCCTATCAGGAGTAGAGAAGAGATCATTGGTGTTGCTGTTCTTGCCCATGATATCACTGATCGTAAACTGGCAGAAGTTAACCTTCACCAGGTACTGGAAACCCTCGAACAACAGGTCCATGAACGAACTGATCAGTTATCTGAGGCAAACCAGGAACTCATAACCCAGATTGCTGAACGAGAACAGGGAGAACACGACCTCCGGGAGAGTGAGGAGCGATACCATGCAATTTACGATCAGTCGCCGATTGCCATAGAACTGTTTGATGCTTCAGGAACACTGGTGCAGATGAACCCAGCTTGTATGACCCTTTTTGGTATAGATGATATTAAAAAGATCCAAACATTCTCTCTATTTTCAGACATCTATCTTACAGACAAGCGAAAAAATAAACTCTATCTCGGAGAAGGGATTCAATACCATGGCTCTTTTGATTTCGACAAAGTGAAAAACCGCTATGGGTATCCAACCACCAGGGAAGGAATAATCTGGATTGATATAGTCATCACCCCGCTGTGCAATGATGGAGAAACCATCACCGGATATCTCGTCCAGATTCAGGATATAACCAAACGCAAAGAGGCTGAAGAGGCAATGAGAATTGCAGAGGAGACGTACAGAACCATCTTCCTGAATTCTCAAATCGGCCTTTTCAGAACCGATATAATCACCAGGTTCATAATAGACGCAAACGATGCGGTTGCCCGATTCTTTGGATTTGAAGGCCGCGAATCATTATTGGAAAATCCTTTCAGCATGGCAGAGCGATATGTCGAGCCGCATGACCGCGAGAAGATGATCTCTCTGTTAAAGGAGACCTGTGAGTTCCAGAATTATGAGATGCGGATAAGACAAAACGATGATTCGATTGTGTGGATTCGCTTTTCTGCACGACTCATCTGGGAAAAGGGATGGATTGAAGGTGTTGCTGAAGACATCACCGACTATAAGCTGGCCACAGAAGCACTTGCGGATAGTGAAAGCAGGCTTCAATTAGCGCTATCAGGGTCTGAAACCGGAATGTGGGAGATTCATATTCCCTCCATGATGGGAAATTTCGATAATCAGGCCGCAGGCCTCATTGGGTACGAACAGAATGAGAATGGATTTTATACGCTAAAAATTGGTGAATTATCATATCCTGAAGATATCCCCCTCATCATGCAGCGTCTTAATAATTATCTGGGTGGTCTGACCACCATCTTTGAATCAGAACACCGTATAAGAAAGACTTCCGGGGAGTGGATATGGGTGCTTGTCAGAGGGAAAACGACCCAATGGCTTGATGATGGTTCTCCTCTCCTGATATCTGGGACTATTCAGGATATTTCTGAACGTAAACAGATACAGGACAATCTCAGAGAGAGTGAGAAGCGGTACCGTGACATGTTTGAGATCAATAACGCAGTCATGCTTATTATTGATTCAGAAACTAATCGAATCGTTGATGCAAATGCTGCTGCTATTAAGTATTATGAGTATGATCGGGATGAATTGATCAACAAATCCATCAGTGAGATCAACACAGCAGATCCCGAAGTTATCAAGATGGACATTTCCTATGCAGTAGGACAGAAAGGAACGATTTTTCAGTTTAAACATCGGAAAAAGAGCGGAGAGATCAGGGATGTTGAAGTTTTCAGCGGCCCAGTCATTGCAAAAGGAAAACGATTACTACATTCAATTATCCAGGATGTTACCGAGCGTAATCGTGTTGAAGAAGCTCTCAGGCAGGCAAACCATAAGTTAAACTTGTTGTCCAGTATTACAAGGCATGATATCGGTAACGAACTACAGGTTATTTTTGGATATCTTGAATTCGCACATGAAACAGACTTGAGTCCCGAAGTACGGAAGTATATCGAGAAAGCAAATATATCCTCACATAATATTGAACGGCAGCTGGCATTCACCCGTGATTATGAGGATATCGGGGTACACACACCAGTCTGGCAGGACGTAGGCCTTGTTATCTCTCACGTAATGAAACCCGTTGATATCGGTTCGATTCAACTGCAGATCGATATTTCAGGGGTTGAAGTATTTGCTGATCCCCTCATGGAAAAAGTCTTTTACAACCTTGTTGAAAATGCAAGGCGATATGGAGAGACAATCACCAAAATTCGATTCTCCGGGAATGAGCAGGAAGGTGGATATATTATCATCTGTGCAGATGATGGGGTAGGGATCCCGGACGAGTTCAAAGGGAAAATTTTCAAGCGTGAATATTACAAACATACCGGGTTTGGACTTAATCTCTCACGAGAGATTCTTGATATTACCGGTATAAGCATCACTGAAACGGGGGAACCCGGGAAGGGAGCACGGTTTGAGATCATGGTTCCAAAAGGAAAGTGGCGGTTAACAGGGGTAAAATAAATTATTTTCTCGATTTTGGTCGAATTAGTTTACAAACAGGAGACCTCTCTGATAGGAGAATATCTGATTGATCCCATGTTTTCTGCGAATGGTTTCTCATTCTTATGTGTCTTCAAGGAAGAATCTGATGAATTATTTTCAACCAATTTACAGTACTGTGTAGATCCTTTCTAAAAACTGATATGATCACAGATTTCGAACCCCCTTACGGATAAATCGATAATATCTACTATTTTTTCAATTCACCCCACATTTGTCAGATCTAAATTCACCCACTGAATATTAATGCAATGAGAC
>NZ_DATMYY010000318.1:0-9128 GCF_035560735.1 Methanospirillum sp. | reverse complement strand
TGCATGGGTACTGTTCACAGTGTGTATCGCAAGAACAAAACGGGTATTAGAATAGTGTGAAACAGCCTACTATAGTATAGGAGTACTGAATATGGATCTGCCTTTTGTCAAACTACATGGGAACGGTAATGACTTTATTTTAATAGACGAGTGGGACGGAATTAAAGTTCCCGACGAGATGAAAGGCGAATTTGCAGCGGTCTATTGTGATCGCAAGATGGGAATCGGCGGTGACGGGGTTCTCTTCCTTGGAAAGACGACTGATGGAAAGGCAGCTATGCGACTTTTCCAGCCTGATGAGAGCGAAGCTGAGATGTGTGGTAATGGTATCCGGTGCCTGGCCCGGTATGGTTTTGATATGGGGCATCTTTCAGAGAAGGGGACCATTCAGACCGTTGCCGGACTGATTGATGTTACCTGTGGGTATGATGAGGATGGGGATTTTCTTGCAGAAGTCACCATGACAGAGCCACAGTTCGATGCTCCGTCCATACCGGCAAAAGGAAGTGGTGAGTTTCACGAGATCATTAATGGGTATGAGGTATATGCCACCAACACCGGTGTTCCTCATGCCGTGGTCTTTGTAAAAGATCTCGACTCAGTGGATGTATGTGGACAGGCCCCTATAATCAGAAACAGCCAGTTCTTCCCGAAAGGGGCGAACGTTAATTTCGTTGAGGTTATCGATCAGAATTCCATCCGGATCCGCACATTTGAGCGTGGAGTTGAATGGGAGACCCTCTCCTGTGGAACAGGAGCCACAGCATCTGCTGCTATTGCTCACAGGCTTGGAAAGACCGGAGCAGTTGTTGAGGTTGAGACCCAGGGTGGTCCACTCACTATTACCCTGACAAACGGGGCTACTATGAAAGGTCCGGCTGATGTGGTCTTCACCGGCATGCTCATCCTCTGATCAGTTTCCCCTTTTATCGTTTTTGTTTAGATTAGTTCCAATTTTAGCGATTAGGAGTGCAATAAACAGTATCCCCCCTATCATCCCGAGAGATGAGACAACTCTTAAGAGGGGCATGGATTCACCGGCAACACCTCCAAATCCGTTTGCTGTCAGAATGGCTATACCCTCGAATAATGCTTGAGGAAGATCAATATCGACTCTCGCTCCTGTGGTTGATCCATGATATAGAGCTGAAATCAGGTAGAGGCTTATACCTAATATGGTTCCAATCAACAGAAAGAGAGCAGTTGCTGCGAGAAGTAATTCGTGTACCGGGAGCTCGGTTCTGATGAAAATGGCCAGGTACCTACCGCTCAAAATAATAAGGAAGAGAAGAAGGCAAAACTCTCCGAGTGGAAGAAGGGATGCTGCTGCCTGCCAGAGGGAGACCCAGATAAGTTCAAGTGATATCAGCACCAGAATTGCTGCAATCAGAAACCTCCTACGTGAACCCCTCATGAGCCAAAGTCCTGTAATGAGAATGATAGATAAGAAAAGAGTCAATGAAACCTGTCCTGCCTGACCTCCTGACAAGACCGGATAGATGACCTGCAGGGGGAGCATCATAAGTAGAAGCAGCAAAAAGTTCTGCCTATCACCTTCATTTTTATCAACTCCGGACCTGCCTGTTTGCTTCCCTGCTAACCCATACATATGGATTATTTCTTCGGACCGGTATTGAGCGTTTCACCCACAGGAAAAAGATAGATATCTTTAATGCAGAAGGTAGGTAACCATCTCTAACTGGTTTAGGGAGTCAGGGAAAGCCTATGGGTGATGAGATCAGCACAAAGGAAGCGAGACGCTGGAAAGAAGAAGGCAACAAACTGAGTGCTATGCAGAAGTTTGACGATGCCATCCGGTGCTATGAGAAGGCAATCTCATTAGACCCGGTTGATGAAGATACCCACTTTCAAAAGGGTCTTGCTATGATGAACCTGATCCGGTATCAGGAGGCAATTGAATCCTTTGAGCAGTCTCTCAGGATCAATGACAAGGATCCCAGGTACTGGCTATATATGGGTGTCAATTATTTTTTCATGGGAAGATACAGCAAAGCAATCCCCTGTTTCAATATGGTCATTGAGCTTGATCCAACAAATGTTCACGCATTAAGCAACAAAGGTTCAGCGCTTGCAGAACTGGATAAACATGCAGATGCAGTGGAATGTTTTGACAAGATAATTGAGTTGGTTCCTGGTGATATTAATGCTCTTTACAATAAGGGAATCAGTCTTCAGAAAATGGGAGAGCACAAAGATGCAATATCCTGTTTTAAGCAGATCCTGAAGCAGGAACCTGAAGATGCTGATAGCTGGTTTGAACTTGGGAATTCTCTTGCAAAAACCGACACCTGCAAGGAAGCTATCAAGTGTTATGACAGGGTCATCAGGATAGAACCGAACCATGCAGAAGTCTATGATGCCAAGATTGAATGCCTGCGTAAGCTGGGATTTGATGAAGAGGCAGACAAACTTATTGCAACCCGTGAAATGGATGACGGCTGGTAAACCATCCAAAATAGATATTTAAAAAAGTGAGACTGAACCCATAGATGGGTTCAGACAACAGTCACAGTCTTTGTATATGCTCTTCCAAAAAGTACCTCAACACCGGTGCCTTGACGGGCTGCCTGGTATTTAAGTGTGTATGTTCCGGGCTTTGAAGGAGCCCTGATATCGAACGAGAGGGTCTGGGACTGACCAGACTTGATCTGAGTTCCATCAGGGATTCCTATCCATGATGGTCCCAATACTGCTGTGTCCTCAAGAGCCATAATCCCCACCTGATACTGGGATATCCAGTCATCAGATCCGTCATTGAATAGTATTAGTCCAACTGGGTATGTATTTCCTGCCTTCATCTCTTTTGGGATTGAGTCCCCGGATATAACTGCATGAATACCTGTCATGGTTGTTTTCGGAGTAGTATCCTGAGTTGGTGTCATATTTGGAGAAATAGTCACGACAGGAATTATTGTAGGGATAACAGTTGGTGAAGGTTCAGGGGAGAGACCGAAAATCTCGGGTTTCAACTGGCCCTGGCTTTTATTGGAACTTTTATCAACAGTGTTGGTGGTTTTCCCCTGATCCAGGGATAGAATGCCACTTCGGTTCCATAACTCTTTCTCCCGGGACACTATGCTGGTATCCTGCCTCCCTGTTTCCAGCGGAGGTGAGATAACAACATCACGGCTTTGGGCATCTTTTTCAATATTTTGGGTGTTGTGAAACTGGTTGTTTACAATCTGTATGCCGTTTACTCCCTCAAGAGATATTCCCGCCTTTCCGTTTCCTTCAATCACTGAAGAAGTAATGTTTGATCCAGTGCTCTTGCTGAAGATAATGCCGTATTCAAGGTTATTCTTGATGTGTGAATCCTGAATATCAGCCCTGCTACCAAGAACAGTAACACCTGAACCGGTACAGTCCTCTATTGTAATTGTCGTAATTTTTGTATCAGACTGGTTTGAAAGGGTTATTCCCTCATGACTGGATTTGATGGTGACTCCGGAAAGAATAAGGTTCTGAGTTCCTTCTGCTGCTTTTTCTGCATCTATATCACTGGTTCGATCCTTCCCCCATGGAAACAGAGACGAGTCAATTCCTTCTGAGTAGATTCCATTCCCCTCATCCTCAACACTCACATTTTTGATGGTGACTCCTGTCACAGGCTTTCCTGCTGAATTAGTCAGGCTGATCCAGATTCCTACAGATGGCGATTCTGTTGATGCAGGTCGAATGGAGTACCCCTGTCCGTCAAGGATGACAGACGGAGCAGCAATGATAATCCCCACTGGATACTGGTGTGATATATTCTGCTCAAGTGTATACCGTCCCGGTTCGGTAATATACACATAATCACCAGAATATGGCCCGATAACCGGAGGGAACTCCACTCCCGACGTATCTGCTGCTACATAGAATGATGGGCACATCACAGCCAGCACTGCTGTAGCGACAACCCAAGCGTTTAATAAAGGATAAAAAAATTTCGTGAGAGAACTCCTCCTGATCCTGCTGAATATGTATCAACTGATCAGGTAGGTTCTAGATCATTTATGAGTTATGGGTTGGGACACTGGTTTATCTGTTCCCCTGATACCTGAATCCCTTCCTGCACCATTGAGAAATTCAGATAATCACCTTCCGGTTGTGCATGGTGTTTGACTATTCTGACTCGTCTCAACACGTCCATACGATCAATCCGGAGGATTACCTTTGAGAGATGAAAGAGACTGGTTCCTCCTAGGGGTGCGAAATCGTTTTTGGCAGGATCCATGTACACCTGATTTGTCAACAGGATTGGGATGTCATATCGTTTTGCATATCCGAGAAGAACTACGATCTGTCTTGAGAGGCGCTGCAGAGAATCCTGCCCGTGTTCCAGTTCAGTCCTGTATAAACCGGTTGCTGAGTCGACGACAATGAGCCCGGTATCACGGGTTGAGAGTATGTGACCGGCATCCTGGATCATCGAAGCCTGTTGATCAAAATCTGCAGCTTCATACAGGTAAAATCGTTCAGAGAGTTCTTCAGCCCGGCTTCCTGCGATCTGGGTGAATCGATCAACCGAGAAACTTTCAGTATCTACGTAGATGACGCACTTACCTGCCTTCAGAACCGAAACTGCTGCGAGGAGACAGAATGTTGACTTCCCACCCCCGGGCTCTCCGTATATCTGGGTGATCATCTTCTTCGGGTACCCTCCCCCGATTAGTTTATCAAGCGGGGTACACCCACTTGATTCATGGTACCGGTTTACTGGTGGAAGTCCTGCCTCTGGTGTACCTTCTTCCATGCTGCCTCCTCAACTGTTCTCATCACCTGTGTAACCGGAAGATTATGCTCCCTGGCGAATCTACATACATGTTCATATTCTGCCTTCAGGGTATAACAGGATCCCTCAATTATACCGTACTTGACTGGAAATTTGCCTGATATATCGTTAATTGTGATATCTATCTCCTCAATCCTGCGGTCTGCAATGAACCGGTGAACTGCCGGGATGCATCTTACACCAAGCGTTCCGGTCTCACGAGCCATCAGGATTGAAAGTCTCTCTGCATCATCAGGTCTGCATATCACCCTGATAAGGTGGCCTGGTCTTCCTTTTTTCATGGTAAGAGGGGTGGCACTTGCATCCCTTGCCCCTTTTTCCATGAGTTTTTCCAGGAGATATCCAATAACCTCTCCCGGGACATCATCAACATTGGTTTCAAGGATATCAACTTCATCTCCACCTGGCTCTTCAGGTACTGTCAGAAGCATCATCCTAAGGACGTTTGGTGTATGCGGATCATCCCTGTCACCGGCACCATAACCGGTTACATCCAGCCGGGCGGGTGGCAGTGAATGTATTCCTGAAGAAAATTCGGTGAGGAGAGCAGCACCGGTTGGAGTACAGAGTTCGCCGTTACCCCCGCCTAAGATTACCTGCAGGCCTCCTGCAGCAAGTATTGCAGCAGTTGCAGGGGCAGGGACTGGGTACATGCCATGTTCCATCCTGACTGTTCCAGTCCCCGTTGCCACGGGAAACACCTTAACAAGATCAGGAGATATCGTATGCATCGCCATACATGAACCCAGAACATCTGCGATAGCATCGTCGGCCCCGACTTCATGAAAGTGCTCCTTTCTTCCATGTATTGACTGTTCTGCAGAGGCTATCCGCTGAAAAACGGCTTCAGCCCTGGCAATAACAACCGCAGGGGCAGATGAAGACCTGACCCTTGCTATGACTTCTTCAAGCGTCCTTGATGCAGGACCGGCATGAGTATGTATTTTTATGGACTGGATGCCTGCCCGTGATACCACTTCTATTGTTGGGGTTGCAACAACTGTTTCCATCACCCGGATCACCGCGTCACGGTCAGCTCCAAGGCCGAGAAGAGCCCCGAGGAACATATCGCCTGCAGCCCCGTGAAATGGGTCGATCGCGAGAATTCTCATGATTTGCTATACTTATAAATCCCCGGATATATGATTGTTAGGTAATAATGGTGGAATCATATCTTAAAGTTGATAGCGCATATCCCGGCGATCAGGGTGGAGGAAAAGCTCGCCTTGATCCTGAGACGATGCTCCAGCTCAGGCTCTCTCCCGGCGATATTATTCAGATCTTTGGGAAGTCCCCCACCGTTGCCAAGGTCTGGAGGGCTCAGCTCAACGACTGGAATCAGAATAAAATACGCATAGATAATTTTACCCGGACCAACGCAAACGTTTCCATCGGTGACACGGTAAAAGTCTCCAAAGTGGAAGAGGTTATCCACGCAACAATGGTGGTTCTTGCCCCTCCTGAAGATCTTCCGAGAAATATCCCACCAGCCGATCCTACTACGATTCATCACAATCTGATCGACTTCCCTATTGCCCTGGGGGATTCAGTGCCCGTTCCTATTGGACTTCCGTTCATCCAGCCGCAGATGGTCTCATACAAGGTTATCGAAATAGAGCCTAAAGAAGCCGTAATCATCTCGCAGAAGACAGAAGTCATCCTCTCAGATAAACCGGTTAGCGGATTTGAGGGGATAAGTCAGGTTACATATGAGGATATTGGGGGACTTCGGGAAGAACTGCAGCGGCTTAGAGAGACGATAGAACTACCAATGCGTCATCCCGAACTGTTTCGCAGGCTTGGCATAGAGCCGCCGAAAGGGGTCCTCCTCTTCGGACCGCCGGGAACCGGTAAAACCCTCATTGCCAAGGCTGTTGCAAACGAGTCCGGAGCACACTTTATTCCTATTGCTGGCCCCGAGGTGATATCCAAGTACTATGGGGAAAGTGAGCAGCGGCTCAGGGAGGTCTTTGATGAGGCTGAAGATAATGCTCCTGCAATTATTTTTATCGATGAACTCGACTCTATAACTCCAAAGCGCGAAGAGGTTACCGGAGAGGTGGAGCGGCGGGTCGTTGCACAACTCCTGACCATGATGGACGGGCTCGAGGAACGAGGCGAGGTCATTGTGATCGGAGCCACGAACCGTCTTGATGCAATCGATCCTGCCCTGAGGCGTCCAGGCCGGTTTGACCGGGAGATAGAGATCGGTGTTCCAGCTGAGCCGGATCGCCATGATATCATGATGATTCACACCAGAGGAATGCCTCTTGCAGAAGATGTGAACCTTTCAGAGTTATCAGCCCGGACACACGGGTACACTGGTGCTGACCTTGCCGCACTTGCACGGGAGGCAGCAATCCGTGCTCTCAGAAGATATCTTCCTGATATAGATCTTGATGAAGAGGAGATCCCACAGGAGATCCTGGAAAAGATGGTTGTCACCTATAAGGATTTCAAACAGGCTCTTCGTGAGATCACTCCGTCAGGTATGCGTGAGGTCATGCTGGAGGTATCACATCTCCAGTGGAGGGATGTCGGCGGTCTTTCCGGAGCTATAGAGGAGATCAGGGAAGCGGTTGAGTACCCCCTCACCCGGAGAGAACAGTTTGAGGATCTTGGGATCCATGCTCCGCGAGGAGTGCTTTTATACGGACCGCCAGGAACCGGTAAGACTCTTATTGCCAAGGCTGTAGCAAATGAATCGGGTGCAAATTTTATTGCAGTCCGGGGCCCCCAATTGCTTTCAAAATGGGTTGGTGAATCTGAACGTGCTGTCAGGGAGATATTTAAGAAAGCACGTCAGGTTGCTCCTGCTATTATCTTCTTTGACGAACTTGATGCCCTGACACCAGCTCGGGGAACTGCAGGCGACAGCCATACGATGGAGAGTGTTCTCAACCAGTTCCTTACTGAGATGGACGGGCTTCAGGAGCTCCGCGATGTTGTGGTGATGGGAGCAACAAACAGACCTGATATTATTGATCCTGCTTTGCTCAGGACTGGCCGGTTTGATCGGTTGATCTATATCGGAGAACCAGATCTCAACGATAGGGTGGAAGTGATGCAGATCCATACCAGAATGATGCCGATAGAGGGTGCAGCAATGGAGGATCTGATCAATCTTATCGGGACCTATACAGAAGAGGATATTGAGCAGCTTGCATCTGATCTCAAGAAGGACTCTGTCTATTCATCCAGTGAGATGGCAGAAATACTCAAGCAACATGGTTCTGGAAATGGAACATTAAGCAGAACTGTTCGCCGAAGACTGCTTCAGGAACTCTGGGTAAAACTTAGAGTGCGGGTGAATGACGAGCCAGCGAACCAACTCTTCGCTGATATTGCTGCCAGAACTGCTGGTTTTGTTGGGGCAGATCTGGAAGGGCTCTGCCGGGAGGCGGGTATCTTTGCAATGAGGGATCAGTCCGGGCAGGTCAGGAAAGAGCATTTTGAAAAAGCTCTTGAAAAGACGCACCCGACGATGAACGAAAACCTGATGGTAGCGTACCAGAAGATTCAGAAACATTTCAAGGGAGGCCTCCCGAAAGAAGTCCAACCCCCTGAATACCAGTAATTTTTTCAGGCAGTCTTTGGTGGCCGCCAGATTACTGTATTTCCATCATGCCATATCGGAGTAAATCCCATCCCATAGTAAATATTGGGATTGGTGATGTGATATATCCCATATTCTGGGTATCCTGTAATCAATAGGGTAGCTCCGTATTTTTTCATTATTTCTGCGGCCTGTGTGGGATTTGCGGAGTATATTTTGGACACATCAGCCACACGGGTGTCAAGGAGCGATTGATTCCGGAAGACAAGTTCCCTGGGGTAACTTCCCAATATTGTTGGCATTCCAGTAAAAGTTGAGACTCTTGAGAAGTATTTTTCTATACTGTCTTCATCACCCACGTGTGTGGTAACTCCTTCAGCGATAATCTCCCCTGGAGGCATTGTCTTGAGAAACTGAATTGCATGCATCTCTTCGGGCATATTTCTCTCAATCCACGATGCACCATCCAGAGTAATAGGATGTTCGCCTGGGTGGGAGACTCCTAAAATAAATGCCGGTGTGAAAATTATCAGGAATATAAATCCGCATGTAATTATTTTCTTACATATTCCTGTGTTGGTATCTGGATTCCACGTTTGAATTCTTGTTGCTATCATTATTGATGTGGAGATGGCCAGGAGAAACCAGGAGACAAAATAAAATTTATAGGTGGTGTTCATCCGATCAACACCTGTACTATCAGCCATCGAAAAGAGATCGCAAAATATGAGGATTATCAACCCTGCTGTTGCGAGTATATCTATCGGTGAGTATATT
>NZ_DATMYY010000317.1:0-2445 GCF_035560735.1 Methanospirillum sp. | reverse complement strand
AGATTACCGCGGCAAAACGATTAGTTTTAAAGAGGCAACGTAATGAATGAAACGAATGACACGTTTCTCATAGAAGATTCGTATTATATTCCATTTGCGGATAAAACTCACCTGTCTATTGAGAAAGGCGATGGCGTATATGTCTGGGACGAAAACGGCAAACAGTATCTTGATTTTACTTCGGGATGGGGTGTCACCTGTATTGGTCATGCCAATCCGATAATCACTGAAGCACTCTGCACTCAAAGTAAAAAGATCATACAAAACCCGAATTCAGGAGCAACATATTCACCTGCACGTTCCCGATTGATCCAACTCTTCCATGAGATTCTTCCAAAGCACCTTACCCGGATATTCTTTGCCAATAGTGGAGCAGAAGCAAATGATGCAGCAATCAAACTCTCCCGGAAGGTTACCGGAAAGAAAAATATTATATCAACCGAAATGAGTTTTCACGGACGGACAATTAGTACCGTTTCTGCCACAGGACAGGATGTTCACCGGAATAAATTCAATCCGCTTATGCCGGGATATTTCTTTGTGCCGTTTAATGATATTTCAGCGGTTAAGGAGATTATTGATCAGGATGTCGCTGCAGTCATTGTGGAGCCAATTCAGGGTGAAGGTGGCGTAAATATTCCTTCTGAATCGTACCTTCAGGAATTATCAGAGGTATGCCGAAAACATGGCGTTCTTTTAATCGCCGATGAAATACAGACCGGGTTCTTCCGGACTGGGCCGCTCTTTTATTCCATGAGTCAGGGAGCTAAACCTGATATTATCACGATGGCAAAAGGAATTGCCGGAGGATTTCCGTTTTCTGCATTTGCGGTCACTGAAGAGGTCGCCAATGGTATCCAGAAAGGAGATCATGGCGGGACGTATAATGGAAATCCGCTTGGTTGTGCGGTGTCTGAAGCAGTTATCAGATATCTGGTTGATTCAAATATCGAATCTCACGTCACTGATCTGGGAACTGAAACAATCAAACGTCTGAATGAGTGGAAAGAGAAATACCCAAAAGCTATTACTGAAGTGAGAGGTCAGGGTCTGTTGATAGCTCTTGAATTGACTGATGATTCAAAATCTGCGGAGATTGTAAAACGATGTCTGGATAATGGTTTAATTTTAAATCTGAAACATGGTCATATCATCAGGATATTTCCTGCTCTCACTATTACAAAATTAGAGCTACAAACAGGCCTTGATATTCTTAAAAAAGAAATTGTCACTTGTTACTCCTGATAATTTTTTCTTATTTTGGGTTGTTCAAATTGCCTGGATCTGATTGAATCAAATCGGCAGTATGGAATCTCACCACACCGATTGATTCCTCCGCGAATTTCCTGGAAAATAATCCGTGGGGATGTGCAGCCTACGAGTCTGCCGGAGCAGCAAAACCTGCTGTTGAAAAGTCCAAGGAGGTATATGCTGCGACTATCGTGTAGAGAACTCTGAGGCAAAGACTGTTGGAAGTATTCCGGTAAGAGGGCCGACGATGGCAGCGGTCAACACTGCTGTTCTGCGTCTTTTCGTCTCCGATCGTGGTAATACTCATCAAATGGAATCCCTTCGGTATCTTCCTCAATATTGCATATGGCCTGAAAAATATCATCAAGATACTGGAGTTCGGTTCTATGCATATACTATCTCTTTTAGGATATAGGGCTTGATCCTCTCTTTAAGGGTGTCCTTTAGCACCAGATCAACTTTTTTTCCGAATAGATCTTCGAGATAGAACTTGCAATCCATAAAATTTTCAAAGGTTTTTCTCCCGGTTTGAAATGTCACCAGTACGTCAATATCGCTGTCAATCCGTTCTTGTCCCCGGACATATGAGCCAAATATCTCAATTGTTGCTATGCCAAACCGCTCTTTGAGGATTGGTTCATGCTGACGGAGCAACGATAGTACATCCATCTTTTACCTGTATTGATCAGTTCATCTTCAGGCAATATGCTTTATCACACCCTCATCATTGATATATATTCAAAACCCTTCTGCCACCTCCGTCGTGCAATCCGCCTCGTCAACCAGATTCTTATCAGTCTTATGATGCAGGTGCATGAGACGAAACGATTCATTGGACGGACAATCAAGGGGTCTGATTTTCTCGGGTATATTATCCATCCTTTTCGGAGACTTCGCCCATCAGGTGAAAGCATACGACGCTTGCAGGAACGTGCCCGCCGGCTTTACGAGCAGGGAGTAACAATTGAGAGACTCTGGCAGTATGTATCAAATCGTTTTTTTGCCCGATGCGGAGGTGGTACATATTTATAGAAATCCTGTTTCACATTATGGCGATGAATATCATCACAATGGTCAACAGAAGCTAAACTTACCCACTCAAACTGACGAAGAACCAATCAATCTAAACAATAACACCCGGTTTTGCCGGAAAAAGATTACAATTCAACGTACTCACTTGAAACGAAAATATAC
>NZ_DATMYY010000316.1:0-3260 GCF_035560735.1 Methanospirillum sp. | reverse complement strand
ATTCAGCTGCGTTCAATGATCAAAAAAGACCGGGATAATCTGCCTCTTCTCGGAGTCTGTGGGGCATTTATTTTCATATTATCTGCCTTGAAACTCCCTTCAGTAACAGGCAGTTGTTCACATCCGACCGGAACCGGACTTTCCACCATGTGCTTTGGTGTCTTCATCACTTCAGTCATTGGTGCAATTGTTCTGTTGTTCCAGGCACTTTTCCTTGCACACGGAGGACTCTCAACAATGGGTGCCAATATGGTCTCAATGGCAATCGGTGGCCCGGTTGTCGGATATGCCCTCTATAAAATCCTCAAAGACACGTCAGTCAATATCTATGTCACAGTCTTTCTCGTCTCTGCTGTTGCTGATATGGTGACCTATATTATTACATCACTGGAACTTGCACTTGCATATCCGGCAGCAGTCGGCGGAGTTGCAGCTTCATTCGGAGCATTCTTTAGTATCTTTGCTGTTACCCAGATCCCACTTTCAATCGTTGAAGGATGTGTCCTGGCACTTGTATTCAAATACATTGTAGCACTAAAACCTGAGATCCTTCTCAAGCTGAATGTCTTCTCAGAAGAGCAAATATCACGTGCAGGAGCACAGGAATTCTCAAACTCAAAAACAGAGGCATGACCATGATATCTAATTATAAACTGGAGATAATTACTGTCCTAGCCATCCTTGGATTTATTGCAATATTCGTTTCAGTAAGTTCCGGCGGGGAACATGAGTTTAGTGGGTCAGATGACGTTGGATCAGAGAAGATCTCAGAACTCACAGGTCAATCGGTTGAGTCTTTTAAACCGTTGATCCCTCAGTATGAGCCACCATCAGGAGAGATTGAGGCAACCCTCTTCGCACTTCAGTGTGCCTTCGGAGCATTAATTCTGGGAATTATCTTTGGATACTGGCTTGGTCAGAGAAAAAAATCACCAGTCAGCTGATTGCGATGATAGAAGCAAACCTGGATTCTATAGCCCAGAAAAGTGCGTTCAGGCATATCAATCCAGGGACAAAACTTCTTTTAGCACTCGGATCACTTATCATCTGCCTCATATCGCCTTCTCCGGTTGTTCCTCTGTTCTCAGGAGTTGTCCTCAGTATCCTGCTTCTTGGTCCCGGGAAGTTATCTCCGCTCTTTTACGGTAAACTGCTACTTGGTCCTGCTGCTTTTGTGGGAATGAGCATTGTTGTTCTCCTCTTTATGCTCGGAGGAGGCACTGCCGTGTGGCAGACACAGGTAGGGTGGCTAAACCTGTCAATCACAACCGGTGCAATCAGAGAGAGCATCATTATTCTCTGCCGGGTGTTTGGCTGTTCAATCTCGCTCTTTTTCATCACCCTCACAACTCCGATGACCGATCTGTTTAACGGGATGAAACGGGCCAAAATCCCCATTGAACTCGTGGATATGATGATGATCATGTACAGGTTTATCTTCATCATCTATGATCAGGCAGTGGAGATCTGGCAGGCCCAGGTGATGCGTCTTGGATACAGCAGGCCAAAGGAGGCTATCCATTCATTTGCCATGCTCAGTGGAATGTTGTTTATATCAAGCTGGACTGCAGGAGAAGATCTCATTCATGCAATGGACTGCCGGTGTTATGACGGAGTCTTTCCATCTCTTGATCAGACTGAACCGGTAAAAATTCCATCATTTCTTCTGGTAGTGCTGTACCTTTCAGGACTCTGCGGGATACTTGCATTGACCCTGACCACAACGGTGTTTCCATGAATATAATACTCGAAGCTCGAGATGTCAGATTCCGGTATCCCGGAGGGTCTGAAGTAATAAAAGGGATCAGTTTTCACGTCCGCAAAGGTGAGAAGATTGCACTTGTTGGTCCGAATGGAGCAGGCAAGTCAACACTTCTCCAGATGTTCAACGGAATGGTCAGACCTGTTTCAGGGGTGATGCTGGTAGGTAATGAACCAATACAATATGATTCTGCATCACTTCGGATGATACGCAAAAAAGTCGGTTATGTACTCCAAAACTCAGACCGGCAGATTATTGCCCCGACTGTGTACCAGGATGTAGCTTTTGGTCCGGCAAACCTGGGCTATGATGAGGAGAAGATCAGGGAGAAAGTAACACATGCTCTTCAGCACGTCGGGCTTGAGGGGTTTGAGCGGCGTCCTCCTCACCATCTGTCAGGTGGTGAGAAAAAACGGGTAGCCATAGCAGGCATTCTGGCAATGGATCCTGACGTTCTGGTTTTTGATGAACCCACAAGTGACCTTGACCCGGCTGGCTCTGAGGATCTCATGGAGCTTCTGGATGAGTTAAACCAGGAGGGAAAAACCGTTGTCATCTCTACTCATGATGTAGAACTGGCATATCCCTGGGCAGATCGGGCGATTCTTATGCTTGATGGCAGGATTCTTAAGGAGGATGTGCCAGAGATAGCGTTTGGAAATCAGAAAAATGTCAGGAAGGCTCATCTCTCAATGCCCATGATTCTTGAACTTTCACAGGAACTAGAGCGGAGAGGCTTCATTGAACCAGGCAAAAAACCACGAAGCATTCTTGATGTCATTCACAGTATCCAGAAAGTGGTCACTGATTCGCAGCAGTACAAGAAACTCGGAACCATAACAGTATGCAATGTTGACAGATCTGATGATGTATCCATCAGAACATGGCTGGAATCAAGGGAGATCATTGCTATTGGTGCGATGGGTACCAGGGCAAAGCAACGTGCTGCAACAGAACACCTTACACTGGAATTTACATACGGAGTGATTGATAAATGCATTTTACGTGCATTACGTGGGAAGGATTCACTTATACTCACTACTACCAGAATGGTTGACCGGGTCAACCAAAGGGTAGATTCCTACTGCGAGGAGAGTAATGTATCCATACAGGTTCTTCCCCTGCAGGGTTCAGAGCCGGACTCGCAGACAGTATGTTCAAGGCAGGCAGTATCTGACGCTGATACCTCCAATACGTAAACAACCAGCATATTTTCCGGAGTCCGGAGTATTGTTAAAAAACAATGCTCTATTCCTTTTTTAAACAGAGAACGGAATGTTGCAAGGGGATACACAGGATGGGGGGGACCCCGGGTCTATCAGTATGCCAAAGATTTTTTCAGGAACTTGGAAATGATACGAGAGGGTTGTCAGGTGAAATGAATTTTCACTAAAAAGGGCCAAATACAAGAATCTGAAATGTATTGGAGTTCGATCAGGACTTTATTTCTGAATGAACTTAACATGAAATCTGGTAGGAATGGTTACCGGTATATGAT
>NZ_DATMYY010000315.1:0-3271 GCF_035560735.1 Methanospirillum sp. | reverse complement strand
GAGCAGGTTTCTCATCTTGCTCATGGTTGGCCTATTTATCCTGCCAGGATTTGTATCAGCAATAAGGCCCACGTCTGCACTATACGACCAGACAGGTCTTACAACAACAATTGATGCTACCTGCATCGGAACGCTTGTTGTCGATCATGATATGGATTGGGGACAGACAAATACGCCAGATGGAAATATTCACTCCGCAACCCTGCGTGGGGATGAAGTGAGAACAGACACCACTTACCGTGAAAACACACTTGCGGCATCCGGTACTACCAGATATACAAAAGACTTCAGCATGGACGGTTCAAATGCAACTCAGGGAACCGATAACCTTGGAGTCAGACACACTATCAATTACCTTGCCAATGAGACAGAAGGTGGGCAGATGCTCTATGATGAGCAGGGTACAATTACTCAGTACGGTAGGGGAACATCCAACAATACTGAAGTAAAATGTGTGTTTGCATCAGGATCTGGTGGAGCAGCAGGATTTGGCGGATACGTCAGCGCGGGCAGTCTGATGGACGTCAAGGAAGTCGCTGCAGTCACACAGATGGGTGGAAGAATGATATCCGCAGATGCCAAGACACCTGTAAATCTGCGATATGCCTTTGATGCTCAGGGTGTAGATTCTGATACCAAAGACAAGCTTGCAACCGGTTCTGCTTCAGTCTATCAGACAACTAACTTTGAGACCTACGGTAAAGATCCGTCATCAACAAATACAACAACCAAGATTGATGACAAACAGAATACACAGGCACGGGGATTATTCGACCTCGCACAGACGGTTGGATATACCTCTACCTACTAACTCTTTTTTTGTATGAGTTCTCATTCAACCGATAAGATTGCCGTTCTGATCAAAGAGTTATACCATCCAAATAAAGAATACCGGGCTGAAACTGTTCAGAAGATTGCCAGATATGGAGATGAGGCAGTTAAACCTCTCCTGGCACTTCTAAATGATTCTGACTGGAGAATTAGGTACAGGGCAGCTGAAACGCTCGGGCTTATCAGATCCAATGAGCCAGTTCAGGAACTTATCCTGGCCTGTGATGATGAAAAGGATCATGTCAGGTACATGGCTGCAAAATCCCTAGGAATAATAAAAGATACAAGAGCAGTTCAAACTCTGATTCGTATGCTGAATGATGAGCACCAATATACCCGTGGGATTGCTGCTACAGGACTTGCTGCAATTGGGGATACTACAGCAAGAAGAGATATTGAAGCAGTTCTTGGAAGGGAAACTGATCAGACAGTTAAAGAAAAGATGATTCAGAGTTTAAAAACTCTGAATGGATAATTGGAAAATTATCTGATTTTTGTTCCTGGTTCTACGGGTTTAAACGGTACGAGCAGGGAGGCCTCATCCCCTGCAGCAAGAATCATCCCGTTGCTCTCGATGCCAAAAATTTTCGCTGGCTTCAGATTCATGACCACAATAACGTCCTTACCTACTAAATCCTCTGGAGAATAGAACTGGGCAATACCACTGACGATCTGCCGGGTCTCAGATCCAAACCCAACCTGTAACTTCAGAAGTTTCGATGATTTAGGCACATTTTCTGCAGACAATACTCTTCCGGTCTTGAGTTCAATTTTTGAAAACTCTTCTATTGTGATTTGATTATCTGGTTCAGGAGGTGAAGTAAGGGCATCTATACGTTGCCTAAAATCAACATCAAGTACATTGATCCTCTTCTCATCCAATTTTTCAAACAATATTGATGGTTGAGAGAGTGGACCGGGTATTAGGTCAACCAGTGCATCATCAAATCCTGCTTTTGAAAGAGGAGTTGTCATCCCAAGTTGTGTCCAGAGTTTTTCTGCCCGGTCTGGCATAACCGGCTCAATGAGCAGGGCAAGGGCTTTGGCTATCTGAAGACTGTTTCGCATGACCTGGGCCATTGCAACCAGATCAGTCTTGGCAAGTTTCCACGGCTCATTGGTCTGCACATAGGTGTTACCGTATGCTGCAAGTGCAAGGACAGCATCAACGGCTCCTTTGAAATCATATGATTCAACAAGGTCTGATACTGTTGTCAGAGTCTCTGCAATCCTGGTTTTTATCTCCTGATCTACAGGGACATCAGGTACCCCGCCAAACTGCTTATGTGAGAGGTGCACTGACCGGTACACAAAGTTGCCAAGAGTATTCACCACTTCAGAGTTTACCCGCTCTAAATACAACTTCCAGGAGAAGTTCATCTCCTTTGTGTGGCTGGTATATGTGAGGATGTAATACCGCAGGTAATCACTAGGGAGGCCCTGATCCAGGTAATCATCATTGGTCCAGACCACATACCCGCGGGACTTGGAAAATTTATGGTCATCAATTTTGACCATTCCTGATGCAACCACCGCATAGGGCTTTGCGTATCCTGCACCCTTCAGCATTGCAGGCCAGAAGACACAGTGATGATAGGTGATATCCTGTCCGATAAAGTGGGTAATCCGTGCCTTATCCTCACACCAATAATCTTTCCAGTCAGAACCGGTCTCTTCTGCCCATTCTTCGGTAAACCCAATATATCCGATAGGGGCGTCGACCCAGACATACACCACCAGATCATCCCGGCCCGGAAACTTTGTCCCCCATTCCAGGGTCCGGGTGATGCACCAGTCATGAAGATCTTCATTGACCCAGCCGAGGGCGTAGTTGATTGCGTTGTCTGTCCCTTTGAGATCTTTCAGAAAATCCTTGAGATAATCCTGAAATGATGAAAGCCTGAAGAAGAAATGTTCCTGCTCCCTGAATTCTGCAGCTGTTCCGCAGATCTTACAGGTTGGCTTAAGAAGTTCCCCAGGTTCCAGGTGCTTTCCGCACCCCTGATCGCATTCATCCCCCCGGGCAGGCTTACTACAGTGAGGGCAGATCCCCTCCAGGTATCTGTCAGGAAGGAATTTTTTACACTTGGGGCAGTAAGCCTGCTGGATAATTTTTGGGTAAACATGACCAGCTTTAATCAGCCTGTTCACAATATGGGTGGTGCGGGCCTTCGTAGCTTGATCATCTGTCATTCCGAAATGATCAAAGTGAATATTCATGCGTTTGAAGGTCTCTGCAAAGTGAGTGTGATAGCGTTCAGAGATCACCCGGGGCGTGACACCCTCTGCTTCAGCACTGACAACTATCGGCGTTCCATGGTTATCAGAACCACAGACAAAGACTGCATGTTCCCCTTTTCTCCGCATGAACCGCACATAAAAATCGGCTGGAACATATGTCCGGAGATGCCCGAGATGACAAGGACCGTTGGTATAGGGC
>NZ_DATMYY010000314.1:0-5387 GCF_035560735.1 Methanospirillum sp. | reverse complement strand
GTACTTGTCCGTTCATGGAGTACTGGCGGACCATCAGAAATTATTTTCCCGTCACGCAGGATGATCACCCGGTCGAAGTATTCCATGTGCCACTCTTCATGTGAGACCATTACGATCGTCTGTTGCAGCTCATGATTGATCTGTTTGAAGAGGTCAAGCACGTTTCTGGAGCTTTCTGTATCCAGGTTTGCACAGGGTTCATCAGCAAACAGAATTTCAGGTCTGTTTACAACAGCACGAGCGATAGAAACCCTCTGCTGCTGACCGCCTGATAGTTCACTCTGCAGGGCATTATGGCGATGCCAGAGTCCGACCCGCGTTAAAATCTCCTTTGTCTGGGACAGGTACTCTTTCTCGCTGGTACCCCTGACCATAGATGTGAGGTAGACATTCTCCTCCACGGTAAGTTCAGGCATCAGGGCATAATCCTGAAAAACATACCCGAGTCGCTTCAACCTGAATCTGGATTTCTGTTGTTCTGTGAGAGTTGATACGTCTATGCCACCGATAAGGATCTTCCCACTAGTCGGTGTATCAAGAAGCCCAATCATATGAAGCAGGGTGGATTTGCCTGATCCTGATGCTCCCATGATCCCGACAAATTCACCTTTGCTGATAGAGAGGGTTACATTCTTGAGAGCATCCACAGTTATTTTCCCCATCTCGTACACTTTGGAGAGGTCTGTTATCTCGATCATAATCAGGCCCGCATTGCAGTCATTATGTCCTCACTCGCTACACGCCATGCTGGTATGTACCCGGCAATGGCTGCTGCAATGTAGAGTAGAATTGTGTTTGTGATGAGATCTGAGGCGCTGGCATAGGGGGTGACATCACCGTCAGGGAATTTGATTGGGTATAGGGTGAGCAGTCCGACCATTCCTTCAACAATGCAGACTCCAAGGATGGTACCGGCAGTTGTGAGCAGGAGAACCTGGAAAAGGTAGTTGTTGATGATGATGCTCTTCTCAACACCGATTGCCTTGAGAACACCGATCTGGCGACGACTGTTCAAAGTCTTGATCATGATGACAATAAAGAGAACAACGATTGCGATGACAAGGCTGACGATAACAGTAACACTGTTGATAATTGAGAAACTCTGAATTGCCCTTCCGAATGCTTCTTCAAGAAGATCCTGCCATGTCTTTACCTTCTCCTGGACTCCAAACCGCAAGATTGTCTGCTTCACCTGGGCTTCCGGAAGATCTGGTGCTGTTTTTATGATAAGCCCGGTAGATGTGTCAATCGGATGACCAAGTACACTCTCCATTTCGTTCCAGGTGACAAAGACATCCATATCTGCCTGATAAGAGCGGGTTTCAAAGATCCCTTTTACTCGATATTCACGGGTTACCCCGTTTGTATATTCGATAGTGACCGGGTCTCCGGTTCTGACATATCCAAGTGAGGAACCCATATCCTCATTCTTGTCTTTGTGACCGGCTGTCTGGATACCAATAATTACCTCACCTGTTTCGCCATCAGAGAGGTATTCTCCTTCTTTCATCTTCTTCCAGGTCCCGGTAACCATACGCTCATCATCAGGACGGACTGCAGTGACAGTTCCTCCGATCCGGTTTCCTTCATTTTTGAGTGTGGCCCCCATTGAATAATGGGCTGAAGCCCTGATGACTCCGGGAATCCTGTTTAGTTTATCTAAAAGACTGCTCACATCCTCGATATACTGTTCATTATCCTTTGTTTCGACAAGAATGTTGCCGGTCTGGTACTCGATGATCGATCGTTCAGAATTCTTGATTACCCCCATGATGATAGAGGACATGAAGATCATGTTTGTAAAGACCATCGCGATGATAAGGATAGAGAGGTAGAGACTTCCTCTGCTTCCCCGTGATAATCCCCGGATAGCGAGGAAGAATGATACCTTCAGGTGCTGCAGGCTCATGCCATCTCATCCGGGTTATTCTTCCTGCGCCAGTACCAGAAAACTCCGGCACCGATAACGACTAGAATGATAACACCTACTATAGTTGAGCCTGAATCCTCGGATCCCGGAATACCTTGTGAAAGTTCACGGGTGAATGAGTGCTCTCCCCAGTCATCGGTCCAGGTGATTGTAGCCTTGTACTTGTAATCCCCAGCCGGTGCTCCTTCAAGGATGAAGGTTGCCGGAGCATCGTTTCCTGGTTTTATCTTTCCGACAAATGCTTCCTTTGTCCCGACAATCGGAAGATCGATCTTTGCCGAGACAGCCTTTGCATCGCCTGTTCCGGTGTTTTGCACCCGTATCATCAGATCAAAGGCTTGTTTCTGTGAGACCCTGCTCGGAGTGGTCTCAACAGCAGTGATTCCAAGTTCAGCATTTCCCCTGACGTCGATACCTATGCTGCCTTGTTGTTCTACAGATGAGCCATCAATCTGGGCGTATTTCATTCTGACCGGGACTTCCACAAGTCCTGCCTGGATATTCTTATCTACGAGCAGGGAGAGATCACGAGTAACTGACTGGCCAGCTGCAAGTTGCTCTATCTGGAACGAACTGATACCTGATGCAATAACTGACGGAGGAGTTCCGTTTACCATTACCTGGATGTTGTCAGCCTGACTTGATCCTTCATTCCTGATTGTAATGTTACCATCTATCTTTGTTCCCGGTTTGACCATGGATGGAAATGAATTTTCAAGTGAGAGTGTTGGTGTCCGAAGAACCGAGAGTTGGGTTCCTACATTTACTGGAACCGGATATTTCAGACTCTGTCCATCCCTTACCCGAATCCATACCTCCGGGAAATACAGGCCGGTTTTCTGGGGTGCCTGGATGTAGAATGTAACAGGTATTGCCTGATCTGGTCCAATGTTCCCTTCAAATTTTGAGTCTGTACTGAGGAGGTCTATATCCTTACTCTTGAATGTAACAGAATCGATGTAGGGAATCACAGGTGAACTGAGTGATGTTGTATCTGCCCCGGATGTGATAGAACTCGTTTTTGTTCCAGAAGTTACTGATTTTAATGTAACTGTAAGTGTTCCTTTTTCTCCCGGTGTAAGGACTGCCGGTGTCACTTTGTAATCCTGGATGATCACTGATGGAACCTGGGCAGTATCGCCTGCTACTGATGCTGGGAGGTTGATAAGTATAAGTCCAAACAGGATTATCAGGGATAATTTCCAAGATATGGTGCAGTGATTTGAATTTTTTCTGATCATAGATCTCTGATCGATGCTTACATTGTGATGGTCTGATATCGTTTCTGATTGGGTAGGATATTGCAACAAGTCTACATGCCCTTCTCCCGGACTGGTATTTTTTTCATATCTTCGTAGATGTTCAATATCGTTATGGCTCCTTCATACAGAAGTGATAACCCGGCAACCAGGTGTAACACATGATAGATGTCAAGACTCCAGTTATCTGCTGCAAGTCCGAATAGAACCAGGGCTGCAATGATATGAAGACAAGCCTTCAATACTAGAAATCGAATGTTTCTCTTGATTTCAGCCTTGATTAAGGGATATGTCCAGACAATGGTCAGTAGTATGAGCAGGATTATGAGAAATCCTACAATGATCGGATCAGTCATGTATCCCCCTCATGATATTTTGGGAAAGAATATCATCCGGAAAATCAGGATTCATTAACCACCTTCATAGTGAGATCTCCGATTCCCTGGTTCACTGACAATGAGATGACTGGTGCCTGTCTATCCTGAACTGCATGGAAATACGTGCCTTTCTCTCCGTCGAGTCCTAAAATGCTTCTACTTCCTATACCATTTTCAACATGGGTTGCAATTGATGCATCAACAGGGAGAAGAATCGTCATACTTCCGATACCTTCTTCGATAGAGCCCATGAGGTGAGTTCCACTCCATCCTGAGAGATCAAGGATGAGATCCCCTGTACCCTGCTTGATAGAAAGGTCAGTCAGATTCGCATTTCCTGGTTGTATTCGAAGATTACCGGTATTCATTATGATCGAGAGTGATGTCGGTACCTTTTGTCCGAGGGCGAGATCCCACTGATCTTCTTTTGATAATGGATCAAGGCACATGGATGACTCCTGCTTCAAGTTCAGGTGACCTACCTTATCCATAGATGTGTATGAAATATCAGGTCCTTTCTGGGCATGCCCTCCTAAAATACTCCCTGATATGAGATTAGTCGTGTAATTTTCAGAAAGGTTGATGCTGCCGGAGTCCATCTCAAGTGTCACGATTGCATGATCTATCTTTCCCGATTCAATTTCAACCGGAGTGACTTTGGATTGGTATTGGGATTTGTATGAGTTTCCTTCAATGGCAGTAATAATCGCTCCGATAGTGAAGGAGATTACTGATATGATAAATAGCCATATGATAATCTTCCTAAGGGGTGGGAAACTGATTCCAGAGGTCATAATGTCTCCCTACCTGAAATTACTGCAATATTCCACCGAAGGTACCTGATCATCTGACGGTAACATATCCTGGTTAACCAATAATCAAGTGCAATCATAAGAAGACCTGATGAAGTAAGCCCAATCCCAAAGAAGATTGCTGCCAGAGGTGGTGTGTCCAGTTGCATGGGCAAGAATCCTAAAAGGATCAAAACCGCATATCCTGCCAGGAAAGGCCCGGCACAGGCGATTGAGAATCCGATGATGAGTATGAGCATGATCATGAATACCAGGATCAGGAACGGGAAAAAGACTACAAACAGGTTGAAGAGTCCGAGACCAACTGTTGCAAGAACAGCTCTCCCGATACCCCTGGCTGAGGGGCTTTCTTCAGCCCTGTTGACAAGAGAAACTGCTGCGTACTCTTTTCCAATTGATCTGGGATCGCCAAGTGCTGCTGCAATCTCTGTTTCTGTTCTCCCATCAACGATCCCCATTCTGAAGTGTTCATCGTAATCTGCAAGGATCTCTTCCTGTTCATCATCAGGAAGGGCTCTGATGGCCTGCCTGAGTTGTGACAAATATTCATCCTTCTGCATGATTTTCACCATTCAGCAGTCCATTTACTGCCACAATAAACTCCTGCCATTCGGCAACCAGTTCATCTCTGATCATCCCGCCTTTCGCTGTAAGAGAGTAATACTTACGTGCCGGACCTTCTGCAGACTCCTGAAGGTATGTAACCACATTTCCTTCATCCCGAAGACGCCTGAGCAGCGGATAAATACTTCCTTCTGATATCTCAAACCGATGCGAGATATCCTGGACCAGTTCATACCCATACCGATCTTTTTCACCAAGTAACACCAGCACACACATCTCCAGAACGCCTTTCTTAAATTGCGCGTTCATCGGTTCCTCCCTTCAGGCGCATCCCCGAAGAACGGCTTTTTGATTTCATAATTCTGATTAGTGACAGGTACTTTAGTTTTTTTAGTATCTTGCATTGCAAGATAGTGAATAATGCTTACACTTACTGGTATTAAAT
>NZ_DATMYY010000313.1:0-2973 GCF_035560735.1 Methanospirillum sp. | reverse complement strand
TCATAGTATCGTTGAACACACAGAGGTGTGCAATGGTAGTAAAAGTAGGAATAGCAAAACTCGGAAATATCGCAAGCGGTGTCATGGCAGAACTTCTCCTTGATGAGAGGGCAGACCGTGAAGATATGCAGACCTTTATGGCCACCTCGGGGACCAAACTCCAGCCAGAAGATATCGACCGTGTCGTCTCCAACATGAAGGCATGGGGACCAGACTTCTGTGTCGTTGTTTCTCCAAACGGAGTTCTTCCAGGGCCAAAAGGAGCACGCGAGGCACTCGCTGCAGCAGGCATTCCCTGTGTTGTCATCACCGACGACATCACCTCCAAGAAAGAAGAGTGGGAAGCACTCAAGGCAAGCGAATTCGGATACATCATCATGAAGGGAGACTCCATGATTGGTGCACGCCGCGAATTCCTTGACCCCATTGAGATGGCTGACTTCAACGGAAACCTTGTCAAGGTTCTCGCACTCACCGGTGCATTCCGCAAACTTCAGGTTGCTCTTGACGAGGTTATCGACCAGGTAAAGGCAGGAAAGAAGGGCAAGGATCTTGCACTGCCAAAGATCGTCATGACTTCAGACAAGGCTGTTGAAGGCGAGTTCAGCAACCCCTACGCCTATGCAAAAGCACGGGCAGCATACGAGATCTCCAGCGCTGTTGCAGGAGTCAATGTTAAGGGCTGCTTCATGACCAAGGGCTTTGAAAACTACACTCCAATCGTTGCATCAGCACACGAAATGATGCGCCAGGCTGCATTCCTCTGTGATGAGGCACGCGAGATGGAGAAGGCAACCGACGCTGTCATCCGCAAGCCACACAAGAACGATGGAACCCGCGTTGCAAAGAAGACCCTTATCAGCAAACCTGAATAATCGGATCTCACCTTTTTTTCCCGGTTGTTAAGTATCAATTTGTAGTTTCAACTTCAGGCAAATTCTGGAGATATTCTCTCCAGGTCGCCGCCAGTTCTTCAGGCAGAGTAAGGATGACAGGTTCAAGGTGCAATCTCTCCATAAATGCCGTATCTGAAGTTGAAAGGGGATTAGGATTGATGCGCGATATGAGGGAGCAGAAAGCAGAGAAGGAATTACGATCTTTGTCCTGCCCAAAAAATATTGACATATTAAATGCACTTGTTCCAAGATCACGGTAAAACCCGAGTAATGAGATCAGGTCTGTAGCAAAATCTTCAAGCACATCGCCGAACTCCGCAACCGTGGTTAGAGGTAGAAGGCATCTGATCTCCCTTTCACCTATTGGAACCGGATGAGCATACCAGAAAAGAGTGGTTCCAGGCAGATCTCTTCCACTATGTTCTGCATCCTTTCTGACATACTCAAAATATCCTCTTCCATGGGTCTTATGATACTGTTCACCGGCCTGAAGATATCGGGAAGGTAAGGTGTCAGGAAGATGGTCACATAGCCCCTGGAGGTGAGGATGGGGAAGAGATGCACCAGCAGATGGAAGAAAATTCCAGTTGATGGACACATACCCGGATTGGTTTTTAAGAGCTCTTACCTGGCCGGAAAGAGCATCTGCAATCTGTCTATGAGTAAACGTGGTGACTGAGTGCTCATGTGTTATTGAGGTCACCACATGATAAGCAGCAAACGGGTAAAGATTTGGAAAGGTAATACTCTCACCGACATGGACCCGTCCTCCATCAGGAAATATAGGCGTTACCTCTTCAACAAGGCCAGGGCAGAAAGGACAATCTTCATCTATATACTCAGGAATATAAACACCGCCGATACCCCGTTTTAACCGCTCCGGACAGATTCTGGTTCGCAGACCTGTCAGGTCTTCGACACGATATTCAATAAATCCTTCAGTATGGTCAGTTCTAAAAGAAGTAAACATCACTCTGCCCCACTCCTCGTATGGAGCATTTTACTATAAATATGAACCGAAAAAAAGAGAATGTAGCCTTAATATTTAGACTACGTACTTTCCAAGCAGGCGGATGGAGTTGACAACGTCCGGGCCGAGTGGTGATCCGAAGATAACCTGAGTAACACCGGATTTCATCAGGTCCTCACACTTCTGCTTGACAGTGTCCGGGGTTCCTGCAATGGTGAATGCATCGATGGTTGCATCGTCGACATTTTCTCCAGCAGTCTTGAAGTCAAACTTGCCGAGTGCTGCCTTGATATTTGCAACCTTTGCAAGGTCAAGACCATGGCGCTGGAGCAGTGGCTCGGGAGATCCGGCTGCAATGAATGCGGCTACAATCTTTGCTGCATTGCGTGCCTTCTTCTCGTTCTTGTCGATGGACATTGCGGTGTATGCACCAATGTCAAAGTTCTTCTTGCCTACCTTCTCACAAGCTGCCTTGATGATTGGAATAGCTACCTCGAAGTCCTTCGGGTTGGATGCGTTGATCAGTGCACCATCTCCGATGGTTCCTGCAAGTTCCAGAACTTTTGGACCTTGTGCGCCGATGTACATCGGAATACCCTTCTTTCCTGGGAGGCTGACACCGGTGAGCTTAGCACCATCGTAGTCAAAGAATTTCATGCCGCTCTTTGAAACCTGTTCACCAGCGATGAGCTTGCGCATCTGCACAACTGCTTCCTCGAGGCGTCCGACCGGTTTCTCAGGGTTGATTGCAAGTTTTGGAAGAGTTGAAAGGTCGCCGGGTCCGATACCCATGACTGCACGGCCCTCAGATATCTCATCAAGGGTGCATGCAAAGGATGCCATTGCAGCAGGTGTGTCGGTGAAGGCGTTCATAATACCCGGACCCATCTTCAGGGTTGTTGTTGCCTGAGCAATTGCTGCAAGGGTTGGGTAGCAGTGGCGGTTGTTGTAGTGGTTTGTAATCCAGGCAAAGTCAATATCCTTTGACTCTGCGAGTTTACAGTAATTGACCACCTGTTTGACGTTAATGTTTCCTGGAACGAATTCTATACCATAACTCAAGGTCTGTCACCTCAAAAAATTAATAAAACCCGAACCGGTAAAAAC
>NZ_DATMYY010000312.1:0-3330 GCF_035560735.1 Methanospirillum sp. | reverse complement strand
GAAAGTCTACGTGAAGGTTCCAAGAAAGACTTCGATTGAAGAGGTTTTAAAAATATTGCGAGAAGCAGCTGTTATTCTTCAAGAACCAGATCCAGAAAATGGTTGACCCGGTACTGAGAGACCGGGTTTTTCATGACAAATGATTAACCCAAAGAGATCTTACCTGAAAGAAAGAAAAGACTCAATTGGCTTGAATCATCTCCTCTGTAATTCTGGGGGTAACGATGACTGATAATGCCAGACTTGCTGGGATAACTGCACTTCTTCAGTATCTTTATGAACCAGGGCAGGTCATAGAAATCAGGATCATCTCTGAAGAAGGTATTTCATCAGGATACTATGATAATTTTCAGACAGCAGCAACAGATCTCCTGAATCGTGAAACTGATAAACACGTTACTGGTATTTATGCTACATTAAATGAAGTCAACCCGGCCTTATTAGCACGTAGAGCAAATCGGATTAAATACCGGCTGGGAAAAAAGGATTCTTCTACTGCAGATGCAGATATTATACGAAGACGATGGCTTCCTATTGATATTGATCCAGTGCGGCCATCAGGTGTCTCCTCATCTGAAGAAGAGCATGCTTCAGCACTCAGTCTCGCCGAAACAATATCCTCTTTTCTTTCAGGACTTAACTGGCCAGAACCGCTTGTCGCTGACTCAGGGAATGGAGCTCATCTTCTCTATCCTATTGAATTGCCAAATGATGATCAGAGCAAAATTCTAATTCAACAAATTCTTGAATTACTTGATATCAGGTTTTCAAACAGCAGATGCAGAGTTGATACAGCTAACTTCAACGCTGCTCGGATCTGGAAAGTGTATGGAACAATTTCTCGTAAAGGAGATAACCTGCCTGACCGGCCTCATCGAATTTCACGGGTTCTTGCTTTACCACCAAGATCCAGGTTACTTGATGCAGAAACATTAACAGAACTACTTTCGATTTATCAGCCTGCACCCCGTGAATCAGGATGTAAAGGTGGAAATAGATCACGAACTCGTGAATCAAAGGAAGCAGTTGGTGATCATGTATTAGATTTAGCAAAATGGTTTAATCGTTTTAATCTGACATACACAGCCAAACCATATTTTGGAGGAACTTTGTATGTTCTTGATACATGTCCGTTTTCAGATTCGCACTCAGATGGAGCGTATGCTATTCAGTTTGAAAGCGGTGCCATTTTTGCTGGATGTCACCATGATTCGTGCGGGGGAGGAAAGCAACGCTGGGCAGAACTTCGGCAGCGGTATGATCCACCACGTGAGGATATAGAAATTAAATTAAAAAAGCAAATCTCTGCTCGAATAAGGGCTAAATTCGAGGCCGAAGGGCGGTTACATGATAACGAAATATCTGCCAGTGATACTTCTCCAGTTGAGGACATACTTACATCCAAAACAATGGATATCCTTACAAATGGAGATCCCCTGGCATTAGTCCTTGAAACATTTAGCAAGCGACATGAAGGTGATCGTCAGGTTGCCTGCTGTCTTGCCCATTCACTTATCTCTCGCACTGTACTGAACAGTAAGGGTCTTCATGTTTCAATATCAGGTGAATCGGGAAAAGGGAAATCCCATGCAATGGAGACTATGAGATCCCTGGTTCCTCCAGAATATAGAATTGATGGTCGTGTGAGTGATAAAGCTCTCTTTTATATGGAAAATTTAGTAGCTGGCACTGTTATCTCACTTGATGATGTGAGTCTGTCTGATCAGATGCAGGAAATACTCAAAGGCGTTACATCATCGTTTCAAAAACCATTTCCATACCGAACAGTAAACAAGGATAGAAAACCCCAGACCTGTATTATTCCAGAACGATGCGTATGGTGGCTTGCAAAAGTAGAGGGGGTTGGCGACGATCAGGTGTTTAACAGAATGCTAACCTGTTGGATTGATGATACAGAAGAACAGGATCAGAAGGTTTTGGAAAAAACATTGTTTGAGGCTGGTCAACTGCCGGGTGTCACTCCAAATATAGATGAAGACATCAGAATCTGTCAGCAGATGTGGAAAAAATTGAATGCTGTCTGGGTGGTAATTCCATATGCTACACGAATAAGATTTCAATCAGCAGAAAACC
This sequence comes from Methanospirillum sp., assembly GCF_035560735.1. Classification (GTDB taxonomy): domain Archaea; phylum Halobacteriota; class Methanomicrobia; order Methanomicrobiales; family Methanospirillaceae; genus Methanospirillum. Next base: position 1,236 of record NZ_DATMYY010000312.1, on the reverse strand, counting down.
GTCGTAATCCTGATATGTTACTAGATCTCATTCGAACTCATGCAGCAATATTTCAATATCAAAGGGAACGCCAGGTAATCAATGATTCTCCATGTATTGTTGCAACTATTGAAGATTTTAATGAAGCTGCAAAACTCTTCATGGCTCTAAATGGAGAAACAGGGAGTCAGGGGAGCAAATTAACCAAACGAGAAGCAGCCCTTGTCTCAACACTTTCTTTATACGGACATCATGAAGTGACAATAGCAGAGCTTCAACGAAAAAGTGGGTGGACAAGCAGTTCGATTGCGAAGCTCTTTCATGGATACAATTCACATGGAAAGACCTATTCTGGAATTCTCTCCAAATGCCCTGCAGTATCATATCTAGATCGAACAGTTATTAAAGGAGACGATGGACAGACCACAACACGACGTACAACCGTCTATCGCTGGGATCAGCAACTCTATGATTCATGGAAGAAAGGAGGTAGTGTTTGGCTTGTAAAGGATGAGGACAGTCCATACTCGGATTCTAATGGTGATAATAACCAGATTGCATCATCTGGAGAAAATAAAGAGAACACCTTAGACTGTTTCAAGGAAGAAGATACAATGTGTTTATCTGATGACCATGTGTCGGACACCGGCGATGAGAAAGAAAAGATGCAAAGTGGGTGTTCATTTTCCTCTATAGATCCAAAGAAGTTTGTTCATATTGATGGATTCCCAAAATCTCTGCCTTGCTCTGTTTGTGGGAAGAAACCTGTTCAGTATCAGGAAAAAAGATCTGACATTCAATGTGAAACTTCAGAAGTTCGTAAAAGAATGCTTTGTTTTTCCTGTTATCAAAGAGCGGTATCGCGGGAAGTAACGTCTCTCACAATGCTTCCAGGAGTTACAAATACTCAGCGATTGGTTCATCGGGACGTATGTATCGGAACCTGCGATCTTTGCAAAATAAATTCGGCAGAATGGTCTAATCCAATAGATCATACAAAATTATGCAATTTATGTTATGAGAAGGCAAAGCAGATGGAGGACATTGGATTCTCTCATTAATATTTTCTGTTTCTGGCCTCTTCAGGGTGGTGGTTGGGAGAATTAGGGTGGGATACCTTTGGGGGGTAAAAATGAGATTATTGACAGATCGGTGCAGAAAAAATGGATGTCCACATCTGAAATGGCAATGGTACGTGACATCGCATTACCCACAAAAAAATCGACGACGTGGGATTTGTATGGTCATAGGAAAACA
>NZ_DATMYY010000311.1:0-3564 GCF_035560735.1 Methanospirillum sp. | reverse complement strand
CAACAATCCCCTTTAAAATTGCATATCCAGTTTTCCCAAATACATCTTTGAGAACTGTGCATAACCGAATACTACAAACATCCAACTGATGAAGGATCTTATTCTTATAGAATGTGGCATTACTGACCATCTTATTTCGTGCCCGTGTTAATGAACGAAGTTCATAAAGTTCGCCAGTAAAAACGCGTGATGGAGTGATCAAATTATTGAGTTCTAATTCTGCTATCCACTGAGAGTCCAATGCATCAGTCTTTTTTCCAGGTATACCCTTCATATGGTAGGCGTTTCCAACGGTTACGTTGATAACTGGATTGAGAATACCATAAACGGGACGCCAATATTCTGCGGTTGATTCCATTGCAACGGATTCGCAATGAGAATCCGTTATCCAATTCCTGAGGGAGACGAGTTCATCCAGATTCTGATCATAACGTCTTGTTTCACTATTGCCTTGATCGTCCAGAATTGACGCAACGAGAAATCTTTTGTGAACGTCTATTCCACAAACCTTTTTCCGCTTTTTTGACATAAATTAACCTGTGGGTAGCACATTCTTTACACCAATTTCCCATTCGCGATCTTTGTCGCATTCTGGTGTACGAACAAGGACTACTTTCTTTAACGAGATCTACGTTTCAGAAATTAGACAGTCTTGCTACCCACAGTACCCGATCAACCGACGAGATTTTCATGGTTTCGGGTGTGAACCGCGTAGCGGTTCATGAGGGTTTCCTATGAATTATTAACTCAATTTTTATTACTGGCCATTATTTTTAGCCTGAATGATAATTGAGTCTCAATTATCCTTATTATGCCTCTGATGTCAGGATATCTAAAAATGGTTTTCAATATGACAACAACTAGATGTAACCATGACTGATTGTGCTATGAAATAAACAATCTCGAAAGGTCAAATGAAATGCATTTTAATATATTGGGTGACAATACAGGAACCTTTATCGATCTACTTAAGGTATCTCACCGATTCATCTCTCTCTACATGTTACATCCACATGATATTATGGGGAAAAATCTATACTCTTTGGTTCCCGTGCTCTGGTGGATTCCAGCGAGGGCAACGATATTGATATTCTTGTGGACTAATCTATAATCTCTGTGTCGATTTCTGTAACCGCCACCTCGAACTGGAACTGGAAAAACCTGTATTAGATCTCCTTTCCCTGGTTGCCCGTATTCCGGATACCATGAAGTTGATAGAAAGGGGGACTGAAGCTGCAATGGCATCTGGGTTTATTTATGCAATAGGGCAGATGAAAGGTCTCTTTGTCAGGGGGAAAGAAAAAGGTCTCAAATCGTACGATATCGGTGATGCTTTTGGAGTCAAGGGCGATGTTCCGAAAAGCAGAGCATATCTCATCCGCACAGAACTTCGGACAGTTAAAAGGGAATGGAATGAGGAATATACCGGTACTATCTTTGATGGACAGGTAGATGAGGACTGGGTTGAACTCATGGACGAATGGGTTGGAGATGGATGGTATGGGATGCGAAAACCCTCCTGGTGAAAACATAACGTCTCATATCCATTCCTTTCTCTCTATCTCTCTAATTTTTCAGCACGAGTGGCTGATGGTTAACTCTATTTTTAAAATCTATGGATATACTCTGAACGATGAATGTACAGACCGGATATTGACATCAAAAATTCTCTCTGATCTGGTTGTATCTGATATCCATAACGTATGTGCATGATCTTACATTCCTATTCCTGGGGGAGCATTTATGGTATCCCAAGCCATATCCACAATCAACGGAGGAGTAATTATTCACCATAAAACCCGACTCATTAGTTTTTTTCTGATTCTGATGTTTATCTGCTACCCGTCGTTGGCCTGTACTAATTTTCTCGTTACAAAAGGAGCATCGGCAGATGGTTCTGTCTTTGTTGCTCACTCAAATGACGGGTTTGGAGCGGGAGTTGTAGGACCTGCGGTTCAAAACGAGGTTACAGAGATGATATATGTCCCACCTGCAGATCATCCCCCGGGATCTGTGAGGGCAGTTAGGTATGACCCGAATTCAGGATCTGATGAGCCTAATGGCGGAAAAACCATCGAAACTGATCTTGTCGCCTACATACCTGAAGTCAGCCATACGTATGGATATTATACCGGGTCTTATGGCATCGTGAATGAACACCAACTCATGTTTGCCGAATGCACTGATTATACCAAGGTTCAACCATCGTTCGATAAAAATACAAGAATTTTTTACAGTTCTGAACTGTCCAATATTGCAGCCGAGAGGACAACCACAGCCAGAGATGCTGTAAAACTCATCGGCAATCTGATCGACACATACGGATTTTACGGAACTGGAGAAACTCTGCCCATTGCGGATCTCAATGAAGCATGGGTAATTGAGATATCAGGAGGCACCCCTGATGGAAAGGGCGGACTCTGGGTTGCACAAAAAATACCCGATGGCACAGTTTTTGTGGCTGCAAACACCTTCAGGATCAGGGATGTAGATCCCAACAATCCGGATATATTATATTCAAAGAACCTCTTCCCGTCTGCCATTGCAAATGGTTGGTATAGTCCGTCTCAAGAAAAACTCGACTGGCTCAAGGTTGTCAGTGGCGGTGAATATTCTCATCCCTATTATTCACTTTCTCGTATCTGGAGCATCTATAACCGGGTTGCACCATCACTAAATCTCAGTCCCTTTGTATCAGATACGTACTCACGGGATTATCCGTTCTCAGTCAAACCTGACAAACTGCTCAATCTCTCTGATGCATTTACACTCTACCGTGATCACTATGAAGGAACTGTCTTCGATCTCACAAAAGGAGAGGCAGCTGGTCCCTTCGGCAATCCATACCGGTGGAGAGGAACGTTTGATGCACACGATCTCCTCTATCCCGGAGAGATCAAGCCAGGAGCCTGGCCACGACCAATCTCTGAGACGTTCACCGGGTATAGTTATGTAATCCAGGGACGGAGCTGGCTGCCAGATCCTGTTGGCGGTGTTGTGTGGTTCGGGTTTGGCCCACAGTCAGAAACAGTATACATGCCCTTTTATGCTGGAGGAACTGCAGCCCCTGCGTCGTTTGTTGGAACTAATCGGACAGAGTTCAACCGGAGTTCAGCATACTGGACTTTTAACTTTGTAGCTAACTGGGCAACAATAAACTATCGTCTCATAAGTGCTGATATAAAAGAGGCACAACAGAAGATAGAGAAGAGTGAACAGGAGAAACAGTTTGAAATCGAGAAAAAAGCAGTAAACATTCTCCAGACTAATGGAACTGCCGCCTGCGGCGAATACCTGACAAATTATAGTGTAACAAACAGCCAGAAGGTTCAATCAGACTGGTGGAATCTATCAGACTCCCTGGTTGCAAAATACAGTAACCTGATGGTCACTGACCTCTCGACTGGATCCAGTACAAATGTCGGATATCCGGATTGGTGGCTTGAAAAAACCGGATACCAGTATGGCCCGAGAATTTATGATTACCAGGGTCTGGAAAAGACACAGGGTCTTGTATATGTCAATAAGACCGTAAATGCATCTCCTGGCAATGAACTCATGTAC
>NZ_DATMYY010000310.1:0-5790 GCF_035560735.1 Methanospirillum sp. | reverse complement strand
GAAATAAGAGACCAATGAGACAAAAGCAAAACAATGTGCAAAACACACCCGAGCAACCCATTAATCATCAGTGAAAAACCCATCATTATGCCTGAAATCTTAAACCAGGATGAAAGTGCAGAAAACTGAAAAACACCACCTGTGCACAGGCCGGTAAAACCCCCATAAACAGAGCAGAATCTTCGTCGCGGCAGAGAGATCACATCCCTGTGATCACCATCCGCAGGACCATCAGGTGCCATGATCATCACACCACAAAACCGGGAGACAGTACTCCAGACATTCAGAGAGAACCTGGCAGGACTGTCCATATCAGAACTCTCACTCAAAAGTGGACTCAACCGAAACAAATGCTCACAAATATGCAGTGACTATCACAAAAGTGAGATTCTCGGCCTGATTCAAAAGAGCACCTACAAGATCTACTTCCTCAAACACGAATCGGTCATACACCATATAATCGACTCAATCACCGGTCCGGTATTAGCAGTCAGTAGATCCTTCACCATCATCGGTGCAAACCAGGAGTACCTCACCCGGTACAAGACCGACCCGGCAGTGATCCTCGGAGCACCGGGAGAAGACCTGATGAACTCCATCTGCCCTGAACTCATCCCCACCCTGAAACTCCACCTGGAAGACGGACTGAGTGGACGGACCGCCACGTACCCTGATGAGACCGGAACAGCATACTGGAGAACCCTCACCCTATCACTAAACGAAGACCTGGTGGGCCTCATCATCCTGAACGAAAAATCATTGCAGACAAGACCGGCTGACGAGCTGATAAGGACAATAGAGAACCGGTTCACAGCCGCATTACCGGGTCTGATGGCTGAAAAAACATGGCCACAGGCACTCGATCAGATTGCAGGACTCCTCCATGAATCCATACCTGATTCACTCATCTTCACCCTCCTCATCAATGAACCTGCCAAAACCTGCACCATCCACACAATCGCAACCCCGGAAGGGGCCCTGCAGCCTGTCACGGACAAAGCCCAGATCCAACTCAGCGGGATTGAGATACTCCAGTTCAAGACCAGCGAGCCGGTCACCTACTTCACCGGCACTCAGGAATCACTCCTCAACACCCCTCTCCCTGAACCGGTCAAGCACCTCTGCCAGGATCTCAAGGTATCCTCGATCTCCATGTATGGAGTCAGCTCTGACGGCCACCTGACAAGTGTCATCGGGGTAGGAGCAGGAGAGAGCAGCGTTTCGGTAACACATGTACGGCTCCTTCATGCACTATCAGGGTATCTCACCCTTCTGTGCACCGTCTGTCTAAATTCATCAGATATGCAGACAATAAAGGAGGATTACCAGAAGCATTACAGCGATATTTATGCACTCCTCACCGAAAAGACAGAGGAGAATGCTGCTCATACCACAGAAGCAGAACACCTCAAATCGATCCTCGGGGCAGTGCTTCATACAATGAATGTCTCCCTCATCGCGGTCAACAGGCAAGGAGCCCTGATCACCGCAAACAAGACCGCATGTACTGCATACTACATCACCGACCAGAATTTGGCAGACCATGCATCAATCAGGGATATACTCCCTCCTGATCTCGCAGCAGCACTCCTGGATCTCATACCTGAAAAAACAGAAATGTCCCACAACCAGACAGACAATGCCCGGTATACTGAAGAGCGACAGTCAGGAGATATCCACTGGCACCGTATCGCCTGGAATGCAACTCATCCCGCAGCCCCGTACCTCTTCATCGGAGAGAAGCATCCTGCCCCACTCCTCAAGTCTCTCAGATCCCAAAAACTCTGAGTTCCTGACCGAACAGGCATCAATTAGATACACCCGTTCAACTGGCGTGCATTATCCGATCTACAGCCCTTCCATGATGAGTAAGACCGGGCTCGGTCTACTCATTCATCTTCTCATCCGACGGTGATGGGGCCAGATTCAGATTCTGCGTTGCTTTCTGAACAATCTCTTCGAGTGAGTGCTGACACTCTCTCCCCATACTCCCATGCTCTTTTCGTGCAAGCTGTGAGACCTGATTCCACAGATAGATGTCATTCGCAACAATCCTGTTCAAAAGATCGTTATCTTGACGAATCTGCATCATCGCTGAGGTTGCCTGCGAAACATCCCTGATACACATCTCAACCAGAACCTGATCATCATATACCAGCCTGCTGAGTCTGACCTCGGCCTCAACCGGGAGAGTGTTGGCAATAAAAACCCAGGAAAAATCGATCAACTCTCCCGAAGCTGCCTGCGAGATCTGATACTTGAGTTTATCAGGCACATCAGACTGACGAACCTGTGAAGGGGATGACAGGAGGCATGGGTCAAGACCTACGATCTCTGACCTTTTCTTTCCAAAAAAGTGCAGCGCTACCTGATTACAATCACTGATAATCCCATCTGCAACAATCAGGATTGCATCCCGGTGTGAGTTGAAAAACTCCCGGTATAACAACTCTTGTCGCTTTTTTTCCTTCTCAACTAAAAGCCTTGAATTTGCTTCTGATACCTGCTTTTCCAGGAGAATGTTATGGGTGATATCAGTGATCATGACAAGGTACACTTCTTCTGCACCAACATTCCCATGATCATGCTGTACAGATATCCGAAACCATCGTGTCTCATCGTCGGTCAGCATTGAAAGAGGTGCAGCATTTTTGAGAAGGTCCGGATTTGATACCATCTCAGAAAACCCTTCAGGAAAGGCTGCCACCTCACCAGGTCCTCTGCCAAAGACATCGGCAAGGCTTGTATGCAGGATCTTTTCTGCAGTCTCATTCATGTCAATGATCTGACACCGGTTATTGAGGACCACAAGACCTGACTCGACAACGCCAAAAAACCGCTCCCGAAATACAGGTGAGAAGGTAAGCAGATCAAAATAGAGCATCCCGAACCCGAATATGAGTCCGCAAATTCCGAAATGTATACCAACCGGATTAAACCCGGGAAACAGTCTGCTGTCAAAGAACGTGACAAGCAGAACAACCAGGCAGGATGTTCCGACAAGGATCAGGATCTGGTACCTGAACTGATCTGAAACATTCCTGTACTTCTGAATCAGAAGGCCAATTCCTGCCAGATACAGAATGCAGCATTTTATCAGCGCTGACATTCCGAATAGCCACAAGAAGGTATCAAGCAAGGGAATACCTGAACTATAAGAGTAATGCTTGACCATCTGGAACACGATGTTTCCGATTACCGTATATCCAAGAAGGAAGGCAATGATCGGCCTCGTCAGATACTTTGACTTTCCTGCATAAAGCAGGCAGAAGAAGAACCAGATAGTCGTGATAAGGTGACCACAGAAGTTGGTCAGGAGATTTAACACCGGAGACACAGGATATGGTCCGAAATCGGGATAGATCTCTCCTATATTTTCAAGGCCCAGGAGCAGGGAGATGATGGAGAGCAGAAAGAGAATCATCCAGAAGTAATACTGCCCGAGGATGGTTTTTCTCCGGTATACCTGAAGTGAGAGGTACAGAAGAATGGCACTGCATTCAAGGGTAAACAATACAAGGAATGCAGTGACGGTCATATGATATACGGTACCTGGGTATTAGGGTTTGAATGTTACGAAAAAGTGGCACATATTTCTGGTATGTATCATGGTAACACGAGGCACCGACACAGGATGTAGAAATGAAAAAAGTGAAATTAAGGTATTCCTGTTGTTCGTGATCAAGGAGCCAAACCCGGTATAATAAGGCACCAATGAGGGTTGCCTTAAGTTTACCTCATAAAATCATCAAGGGGTTAGTTTCATATTTCATGCAGTTTCAGGTAAAAAAACTGATGATTAGAGATTCTGCCTGATATTCTCTACGATCTTCTTGATATTTAACCAGAGAATAAGTTTTTCTTTTGTCTCGTCTTCAATCTGGTGTTGCCTGATAACCCCAATCATCACATCCCCGATTTTCTGATCTGTTGAATGGTCACCACGTTCAATCTCATCGCTTCCATAGGTACTCACAGAGAAGACATCCTGGACGAGAACACCGATCTTCTTCCCCATAATCATCTGATCCAGAACGATGATTCTTGGGTTTTTTGCACTTTCCTCGTTGGTAGTAATGTGAAGGATCTCTTTAAGATCTATGATGGTTGTAATGGCACCGCGTAGATCTATTATTCCTTTTATATATGGAGGAGATTCAGGAATCGGAGTTATATCTTCTCCTGCAATAACTTCCCTGATGTCAAAGAGATCAAATGCAAATATCTCCTTTCCAATCTTAAACTCTACAACCTGAACCGAATTGCCTGATTTTCCCCTAGCCAGAATCTTTCTGACAACACTGCCGGTTCCCCGGCGTTTGCGTCTGTTTTTTCTGCATTTTTCTGATGCTTTTGTTACGGTCTCCATCATCTGCTCCTCTTGTCCTGACCTGTATCAGACGATGAACTTGTTCATCTCATTAGAAATTCTCTGAATTGCCAATGCCCCGTCATTAACAACTTTATTGACCTGGCTGACTGCTCCTGAAACTTCTTCTGTGGATGCTGCTGATCCCGCTGCTTCATCTGATGTTTTTTCAATCAGGGTACCAAGCTCATGTACACTGGCAGTTATCTCTTGGGTAGCAGCTGCCTGCTCTTCTGTTCCTCCAGCGATATCACTCATCTGCTGATGAATATCATCTATTTCAGAGACGATCTGGTTGAATAAAACAAGGGTTTCAGACACTGCCTCGTTGCCTGTATATACCTCCTGTGTTGACTTCTTCATCGCTTCAGTAACTTCAGTAATTCTTTTCTGGAGGTTTCCTATGATTTCGGCAATATCTTCAGTTGAGTCCTGGGAATCCTGGGCAAGATCCTTTACTTCATCAGCTACGACTGCAAATCCAAGTCCGGCTTCTCCTGCCCGGGCTGCTTCTATTGCAGCATTGAGGGCAAGCAGACTTGTCTGATCAGCTATCCGGGAGATGAGGAATACGATCTTTCCAATCTCTTCCATCTGTTCGCTGATGTCATTGACCATTGTTTCAGTTGCTGTCACTGACTTCATGATCTCTGACATATTCTTGTCAGCCTGGTTTGCGAGAGTCTTTCCGCGGGCAGACAGTTCAACAGTCTTCATGGCAGTAGCCGATGCTATCTCTGATTTTGAAGCGATGGTAGCAACTATTTTTGATAACTCATCCAGTGCCACCAGGCTTTGTTTGACTCCATCCCGGCTCTGGTTTGAGTATGAACTCACGTTTACTGAACCATCGGCTACGATACTTACACTGCCTGCAATCTCTTCCATGCTTGCAGCGGTCTCTTCCATCCCTGATGTTAAAGCTTCAATTTCAGTTTTAACTCCTCGTATAGCCAGGGAACACTGGATACCTACCTGGTTCATTGCATCTTTAAAAGTCAGAAATTCCCCTTTTACCTGTATCAAGTCATTGAACCTGGGTGTAAAATCAGATGAGGCATACGAATTGGCAAGTTTCATGGCTTCATTCAGGGGCTTTACAATTGCATCTACAAGGTCATTGATTCTTGAGGTCATCGCAAGGAAATCGCCCCTGTATTCACCGGTATTGATCCGTCTGGACAGGTTTCCATTCCCTGCTTCATCGGCAATATCCTGGATATCATTGCTGACTCCATTAATGACTACCGTCATATCGTCAAAAGTTTTTGAAACCCGGGCAAATTCATCATCCCCATCCATCTGGATCCGGTATTCCAGGTTACCCTTCCCAATCTCACCCATTCCCTTGAATAGCTGAGTAAGTTGTTGATTCAGTCTTGAACTGACGAGATAGAAGATCAGGCAAATCAGGATAATAG
>NZ_DATMYY010000309.1:0-28642 GCF_035560735.1 Methanospirillum sp. | reverse complement strand
GTTTATCGACAACTTCCTTCTATCTAATCAACTTAAAATTATCCATTTTTTTTAAGAATGAGAGAAGGAAAGAGATTATACCTCAATGAGATCTATTTCTCTTATCCGGCTCCCTAAAAAAGACCGGGTTTTGAGATCCCGCACATTCATTGATGTGCAGGGGAGATACCTCATGAATTTGAAACGTCCTAATTCCAATGAAGCCGTAGGCACGGTAACCCGTTCGAAAGACGTTGTGCCCATGTCGGGGATGTGTTCCCGGTGTGTTGACGGATGTAAAGGTGCCTGTGATATCTGGCTAGCATCATTCCGCGGCCGTGAAGTTCTGTATCCCGGGCCTTTTGGTGAGGTCACTGCAGGGGCAGACAAAGACTACCCGATTGATTATTCACATCTGAATATTCAGGGCTATGCTGTCGGGGCAAACGGGCTGCCCGAAGGTGTATCTGCAAATCCAGATACGGCTGTTTTCGATGATGTTAACACCGAGGTTGAGTACGGGTGGGACATCAAAATAAAGATGAAAGTTCCGATCTTCACCGGTGCACTGGGTTCCACTGATATTGCACGAATCAACTGGGAGCACTTTGCGGTTGGTGCAGCCATATCAGGGATAACCCTGGTCTGTGGAGAAAATGTCTGTGGAGTTGATCCCCAGTTAACCCTTGGGTCAGATAAAAAAGTGGCATCCTCTCCAGAAATGGATCGTCGCATCAATACGTACAAGAAGTTCCATCAGGGTTATGGAGAAATTCTCGTACAACTGAATGTCGAAGATACCAGGCTTGGGACAGCAGAGTATGTTGCATCTAAACATAATCTTGAGACGATCGAGCTCAAGTGGGGTCAGGGTGCAAAGTGCATTGGAGGTGAGATTAAGGTAAAGGATCTTGCACGTGCCCAGGAGCTCAAAAAGCGTGGATATATTGTTCTTCCTGACCCGACACGTTCAGATGTCCAGGCATCATTCAAGGCTGGAGCTATCAAAGAATTTGAACGCCACTCAAGGCTTGGCTTTGTTTCCAAAGAAGGATTTCTTGAGGAAGTGGATCGCCTCCGTGGAATCGGATTCAAGAGAGTGACCCTGAAGACTGGGGCATACTCAATGAAAGAACTCGCGATGGCCATCAGATGGAGTTCGGAAGCAAAGATAGACCTTCTCACAATTGATGGAGCTCCGGGTGGCACAGGTATGAGCCCGTGGCCGATGATGAATGAGTGGGGCATTCCTACCTTCTACATTCAGTCTCTGGCATACCAGATGGCATGCGATCTCCAGAAGAAGGGAATGCGGGTACCTGACCTCGCTATCGCAGGTGGATTTGCTGACGAAGCAAATGCGTTCAAGGCTCTTGCCATGGGTGCACCGTATTTCAAAGCTGTTTGTATGGGTCGTGGCCTCATGATTCCGGGAATGGTAGGAAAGAACATTGAGAAGTGGCTCAAAGCCGGTGAACTTCCAAAGAGTATCTCTAAATATGGTTCAACGGTCCCGGAGATCTTTGTTGCATACGAAGAACTCAAAGAAAAGTTCGGCTCCAAAATGGACCAGATACCGCTCGGAGCACTAGGAATCTACACATATTCACAGAAGTTCAAGACCGGGATGTCACAGATTATGGCCGGAAGCCGTAACTTCTCGTTTAAGTCGGTCTCCCGAAGAGATCTCATGGCTCTCACTCCTGAAGCTGCAGAGGTATCAGGTATTCCGTATGTGATGGAAGCATATCGGGATGAAGCATGGGATATTCTTCTCCAGTAATTTCAGGTAATACTTTATTCTCCTTAAAGGAGAATTCCATTTTTTAGCAAAAAAAGGGATAATACAGTGTTACTTTAAGGAGACTGTTTCAGATTCCCCGCTCTCAAAATTTAAGACTGGGGAGGGGTCGTCTGTCTGGTTGTGAAACAGAACTTTGCAAGTACATCTATTACTTTTATTGAAATTCCTGCACCAAGTTCTGGCTCCAATGACTCAAGCCAGACGAAGAAACCCACCTTTGGAGGGGTTTTTCGTTCAAATTTAAAACACCCCTGCCCATCAAATACCATCTTGTAGTACTCCTTCTTCTGCTTCAGCCTGAAGTAAATGAGAGGAGTATAATCTGGCAGATCGGCAGCCAGGATCATCTTGGAAAACTGCTCATTAATATCCTCAGCAGAGAGGTTCTTATCTTTGTATGTGAACCGGTAATGTTCACAGAGTCGTTTGATTGTGGATGGATAGAGTCTCCCGAAGAGGATCTTTTTTACAAGGGTAGCTGTCCTGTAGGGTGATGGAAATGCGGGCATGTCATCTCCTTCTGGCAGATGGGTAAAGACCCACTCGCGCTCCAGGTCATGGAAGGTTTTGTATGACAGAGGGTTTGCAAGCTCAAGACTTGTGGCCCTGACTGTTTTTCCGGCTGGAAGAACCGGTTTCATTGTATTTTTATTCCAGGTTCCGGAGATGTGGGATCTGAATGTTTCACATGCCTGAGTGCAGATTGAGAGATGCTCCTCAGAACCGAGGACTTTTCTGCCACCTTTGTAGTTTGTAAGAGGGAAAGAGGTTATCAGGATGAAGGTGACCGCCTTTTGATTGAAAAGGTAGCGAATCATCTGTTTTTTGTAATAAATCTCCTGCATAAAATCCTTGAGATCGGATGGTGATGTAACTACCTCCACAAAAACCAGTGAATTATCAGATTTGATTAGTAAGAGGTCGAATTCTGCAAGATCTTGTCCGTTTCCTCGAAGTGTGATATCCCCGTTTCGTGAATAGAAGAACCCATCCTGCCCAAGTGCCGGGATCTCTTTCTTACCTCTGACATCTGCTCCTTTCAAAACTACTGCCTTGATGGCATTTGTCCTGGTGGCAAGATCAAGAAAGAGTTCATATGAGATCATCTCAAACCATCGGCCTTCCGCTGACCTCATGTATGAGATCTCTTCTGAGAAGAGATTCTGTCTTTCAATCCGTGAAAGATGTCTAACAGCCCTTATTGCATGCTCCTTTTTTGGTTGACAGAGTTTTTTATTCTCTTCTATCCATTGGCTGAGTTCATCCATGATGCCCAGCCTGTATTAGCCATATTGGTACCACTCAGTATCGCTCCTGAAAAAACGGAATCTCTGAGTACCTATCGACTTCAGGATCAAGGGACTCCTTCAGCTATATTGATGTATGAACAGTGATTCCAGTAGAACTGTTTATCTGCTCCAGCATATAAGTTATTCACGCGCCACCCTGCATCTCGTTGTTTGGGGGGTTTATCCCGGTTTCAGATCAGTCTGACGATGGTGATCAGTTCTGAAACATGAAAGGATAAGCAAACCTTTATCCCTTATTGCAGCCTCTTTATGATGCTACAAGAGAGATGAGAAAGGGGGTTCGTAGCTCAGTTTGGCAGAGCGCCTGGCTTTTAACCAGGTGGTCGGGGGTTCAAATCCCCTCGAGCCCGTTCCACTTGCAGTTGTGGTTTTTTCGTGCACAGATTTTTTAATCGAATTGTTGTAGCAATCGAGGGGGTATGGCGTTGAACGCCGAGCTGAATGTACTTAAGCATGAGATGGTACCAGAGCACAGTATCACGAGCGATGAGGATGTCAAAGCGCTCTTTTCTAAGTATAATATCGGGCAGGAACACCTGCCCAAGATTTATCATGACGATCCGGCAGTGCTTGCCATAGGGGCCCGGATCAATGATGTCATCAAGATCGTTAGAAAGAGCATGACCGCTGGTCGTGCAGAGTCCTACCGCCAGGTAGTAAAGAGACCCAAGAAGTGAGCCTGGGGCTGATCTTTTGATTGATAGGAGCATCCTTTCACAGGCATATTTTGCCCGGGACCATGTAGCCCGGCATCAACTGGATTCGTACAATTATTTTCTGACTCATAATCTGCATAAGGTTGTTGAAGAACAGCGGATCATTGAAACAGATATTGAGTCACGGGGTAAAGGAAACGAACCAGTATCGGTTGAGCTTGGAGATTTGAAAATATTACGTCCTCTTGTACGGGAAGCAGACGGATCGCAGTCTGAACTATTCCCTGGAGAGGCACGGCTCCGCAATATTACATATGCGGCACCGATTCAGTTAGATCTCACCCTTATCCAGGGTGGAGTCCGTCAGGAACCGGTGACTGCAACCATTGGGCAGCTTCCGATCATGGTTGGTTCAGTTGCATGCAACCTGTCAGGTCTGACTGAAGAGGAGCGTGTGACTCATGGAGAGGATCCACTTGATCCCGGGGGCTATTTCATAGTCAACGGAACTGAGCGTGTGCTGATGACGCTTGAAGATCTTGCCTCAAACAAGATCATGACCGAGTACACCGAGAGGTACAACGAGCGTATCTACGTAGCCAAGGTGTTCTCTCAGTTCAGGGGTTATCGTGCACTTGTGGTTGTTGAGCGTAACCGCAAGAACCTTCTTGAGGTTACATTCCCGTCAGTTGCCGGGCACCTCCGGTTTGTGGACCTGATGCGGGCACTCGGGATGACCAGCGATGCAGAGGTTGTCAAAGCAGTCTCGACCGATGAAGAAATTCTCACCTTCATGATGCAGAACCTTGAAGAGAGTGAATGCGACTCGGTTGAATGTGGAGTAATGTACGTTGGTAAAAAGCTTGCACCAAACCAGACACGTGATTATCAGAAGAAACGTGCAGAGTTCGTGCTTGACAACTACCTGCTTCCACATCTCAATTACATGATGCCGCGGTTTGTGCATGAAGAGGATGAGGAGCAGATGAAGATCGTACGTTCAGTCAGGCTTGCAAAGGCCCACTTCCTTGGACGTATGGCTGAAGCCTGCTTCGATCTTGTTCTTGATCGCAGACGTATTGATGACAAAGATCATTACGCAAACAAGCGGCTCAAACTCGCTGGTGACCTGATGGAGGATCTCTTCCGTATCTCACTGAACAGGCTTACCCGTGATATCAAATATCAGCTTGAGCGTGCCAGCATGAGACATCGTGATCTCTCTATTGCAACCGCTGTCCGTGCTGATGTGCTGACTGAACGCCTGCTCCATCCGCTTGCCACTGGTAACTGGGTTGGAGGTAGAACTGGTGTATCGCAGCTGCTTGACCGGATTGATCACATGAGTGTCCTCTCACACCTCCGGCGTGTTATTTCTCCGCTCTCACGTTCCCAGCCTCACTTCGAGGCTCGTGATTTGCACCCGACTCAATGGGGTCGGATCTGTCCGAGTGAAACTCCTGAAGGTCCGAACTGTGGTCTGGTCAAGAACTTTGCCCAGATGGTCGAGATCAGCAAAGGAGTATATGATGATGAAGAGATCATCAGGATGCTCTACGGCCTTGGTGTCGAGCAGATCAGGGGTGAAATTCAGTGATAGAGACAAAATCACGTGTGTTCGTAGACGGAGCACTGATCGGCCTTGTTGATGATCCAAAGGGTCTGGTCCAAAAGATCAGGACTATGCGCAGGCAGGGAGTCATCTCAACAGAGGTGAACTGTTCGCACAAGGAGTTCAACGGCGATATTATCATTCATACTGATCGCGGGCGTGCCCGCAGGCCGTTGATCGTTCTTCAGGATGGAAAGCCACTGATCACCGAGGAAGATCTCCAGAAACTGAAGAACAAGGAGATCGCATTCCTAGATCTGATCACCAGTGGTGTCATTGAGTTTGTCGATGCTGAAGAGGAAGAGGATCTCTTCATTGCAATGACTCCTAATGATATCACGCCGAATCATACTCATCTTGAGATTGATCCATCGCTAATTCTCGGTATCGGGGCAGCACATGTTCCGTTCCCTGAGCACAATGCATCCCCACGTGTTACGATGGGAGCAGGAATGGTCAAGCAGGCGCTCGGGTTTGCCAACGCCAATATGAAACTCCGGCCTGATACCCGTGGTCACCTGCTTCATTATGTCCAGAAACCTCTCGTTTATACCCAGACATCTGAAGGAATTGGATCTGACGACCGGGCCGCAGGTCAGAACTTTGTGGTTGCTATCCTTTCGTACGAAGGGTACAACATTGAAGATGCACTCATCTTCAATAAGGCCTCAATCGACCGTGGTCTTGGCAGATCCCACTTTTTAAGAACATATGAAGGTGAGGAACGCCGGTATCCGGGAGGTCAGATAGACCGCATTCAGGTACCTGATGAGGATGTCGTCGGTGCCCACGGTGCCGACTATTATGCAAACCTGGATGACGATGGTATCATTAACCCTGAGACAGTCGTCAATGAGAAGGATGTCATTATTGGCAAGACTTCTCCACCACGTTTCCTTGAAGAACCAAGTTCTGAACTGATAACGGTTGAGAAACGGCGTGATACCTCTGTTACCATGCGAAGCAATGAACATGGTATCGTTGACACTGTTATCCTGACTGAAGGAGAGAACAACTCCAAACTTGTCAAGGTCAGAACCCGTGACCTTCGTATCCCCGAAGTCGGTGACAAGTTTGCATCTCGTCACGGGCAGAAAGGAGTCGTCGGACTCATCACTCCGGCAGTGGACATGCCGTTTACAGAATTAGGGATGCAGCCTGATCTGGTCATCAATCCGCATGCTATCCCATCGCGTATGACTATCGGACATATGCTTGAGATGCTTGGTGGAAAGGTGGGTTCACTTGAGGGTCACCGTGTCAATGGAACCGCCTTTTCAGGTGCCCGTGAAGAAGATCTCCGCTCTTCTCTCAAGGCATTTGGATTCTCACACACTGGCCGCCAAGCTATGTGGGATGGAATCACCGGACGGAGATTCCAGGCAGACATCTACATTGGTGTCATCTACTACCAGAAACTCTACCACATGGTATCCTCGAAGATGCATGCACGTTCACGCGGTCCGGTTCAGGTGCTGACCCGTCAGCCAACCGAAGGTCGTGCCCGTGAAGGAGGTCTTCGTTTTGGTGAGATGGAACGTGATGTGATGATCGGACATGGAGCAGCAATGGCTCTGAAAGAGCGCCTGCTTGAAGAGTCCGATAAGGTCACCGAGTTTGTCTGTGCCAACTGCGGTATGGTGGCAATGCTCGACCGGAAGATGAACATCACCCGTTGCCTCAATTGTGGCAATGAGACAGACATTTACCCTGTTGAGATGAGTTACGCATTCAAACTCCTCCTCGATGAGATGAAGAGTATGATGATTGCGCCCCGTCTCAATCTTGAGGATGTCGTATAAGGAGGAGTGAAATGCCAAGCCCAAAACGAATTGGAAGGATTGAGTTCGGTCTCCTCTCCCCGAAAGAGATCCGCCAGATGAGTGTCCGTAAGATCATATGGGCAGACACCTATGATGATGACGGGTTTCCGTATCCACAGGGTCTTATGGATCTTCACCTCGGTGTCATCGACCCAGGTCTTCGATGTAAGACCTGCAGCCAGAAGGCTGGTGAATGTCCCGGCCACTTTGGTCACATCGAACTCGCTAAACCTGTCATCCACGTAGGATATACTCGTCTGATCAGGAAACTGCTTAGGGTTACCTGCCGTGAGTGTGGTCGCCTCCTCCTCTCACCCGAAGAGATCGAGAAGATCATGGGTCCTGAAGATGAGAGCAGTGGTGACTCTCTCTCTGAAAAGGATGTTAAAAAGGAGCGTATCTGCCCACACTGTGGAGAACAGCAGCTTAAAATCAACTTTGAAAAACCAACCACGTTCGCCGAAGTCACAACCGATGATCGTGGCAAAAAAGTTGAGAACAAACTGACTCCTGCAGATATCAGGGCACGACTTGAAAAGATCCCGGACGAGGATCTGATTCACCTCGGCATCGAGCCTTCGGTAGCACGGCCTGAGTGGACCATCCTCACCGTGCTTCCTGTTCCACCGGTTACGATGCGCCCGTCCATTATTCTGGAGAACGGTCAGCGGTCAGAGGACGATCTGACTCACAAACTTGTGGATATCATCCGTATCAACCAGCGGTTCAAAGAGAATCAGGATGCCGGTGCACCACAACTGATCATAGAGGATCTCTGGGAACTGCTTCAGTACCATGTCACCACGTACATGGACAATGAAGTCGCAGGATGTCCGCCTGCACGTCACCGGTCAGGACGGCCACTAAAAACCCTCTCTCAGCGTCTCAAAGGAAAGGACGGTCGTTTCCGTGGAAGTTTGTCTGGTAAACGTGTCAACTTCTCTTCACGTACCGTTATATCCCCAAGCCCAAACCTTTCGGTCAACGAAGTTGGTATTCCACTTAAGATTGCCAACGAGATGACCATCCCTGTTCAGGCTACCATATACAACATAGATGAGCTTCGCCAGATCGTCAAAATCGGTCCTGAAAGACCCTGGGTGAAGAGTCCGTGCGGAGCCAACTATGTCATCAGACCTGACAAACGGCGTATCAGGCTTGTGAAAGGGACCGGAACAGAAGACGGAAACCTTGAGTTTGTCTCTGAACAGATTGAACCCGGATGGATTGTTGAGCGTCACCTTCGAGATGGCGACATTGTGCTCTTCAACCGTCAGCCGTCCCTTCACCGAATGTCCATCATGGCCCACTGGGTCAAACTGATGGACGGGAAGACGTTCAGACTCAACCCTGCAGTCTGTCCACCATATAACGCAGATTTTGATGGTGATGAGATGAACCTGCACATCCCGCAGACCGAAGAGGCCCGGGCAGAGGCAGCAATGCTTGCAAGTGTGCAGGAGAATATTCTCTCACCGCGTTTCGGCGGTCCAATCATCGGTGGAATCCATGACCACATCTCCGGGATCTTCCTGCTCACACATGAGCTCAGATGGTTTACCAAGGGTGAGGCGATTGATCTCCTCAAGAATAACCGTGTTGATCGCCTTGGAGAACCTGGTAAGGTTGAGGACGGTGTAAACTACTGGAGTAATAAGCAGGTCTTTTCCAGGATTCTCCCAAGCGATATGAACATGGTCTTCCAGGCATCTTCTTGTAAGAACTGTGAACAATGTCTGAAAGAAGAGTGTGACCGTGATGCATATGTTCAGATCCGCGATGGTGACCTTGTATCTGGTGTTATTGATAAGCGTGCCGTCGGTGCATTCGATGGCGCAATCCTCCACCGGATCATCAGGCAGTATGGAAATTCACGTGCAGCCCAGTTCATTGATGATGTGACCAGGCTCTCAATCCGTGCAATCATGCATGACGGGTTTACATTCGGCATTGATGATGAAGATCTTTCCAAGAGTGACTACGGTCAGATCCGTGAGGTACTTGCCCAGGCTTCTGAAGATGTGGATCGAAGGATCAAGATCTTTGAAGAGGGCCAGCTCGAGCCGATGCCAGGCCGAACTCCTGAAGAGACCCTTGAAATGCAGATCATGCAGGTGCTTGGAAAGGCCCGTGATAATACTGGTGAGATTGCAGGTCGTCACCTTGGTCTCTCTAACTCAGCAGTGGTCATGGCTGTTTCAGGGGCCCGTGGTTCGATGCTCAACCTGACTCAGATGGCAGGTTGTGTCGGACAGCAGGCAGTTCGTGGTGAGCGTATTATGCGAGGGTACGAGGACCGTACTCTTCCGCATTTCAAGAAGAATGAACGCGGAGCAATGGGTCACGGATTTGTCATGAACAGTTACAAATCTGGTCTTAATCCGACTGAATTCTTCTTCCATGCAATCGGAGGTCGTGAAGGTCTTGTGGATACTGCAGTCCGTACTTCACAGTCTGGTTATCTACAGCGGCGTATGATCAATGCATTGCAGGATCTCAAAGTTGCGTACGACGGGTCAGTCCGGACAACCGGAGGTCGTATTATCCAGATTGAGTATGGTGAAGACTCAACCGACCCGATGAAGAGTTCATTTGGTGAGCCTGTGGATGTCGAGGGTATCGTTGGTAACATCCTCAAGGAGGAGATCTGATGATGGGTGAACTTCCCGATATCTCATCCGAGGCTGCCAAGGCGGTGCTGAAATATTTTGAAGAGCACCGGGTAAAGCGGAAGTTTCCAGAGGATGTCCCTGACCATATCAGAGAAATTCTCATGGAGATGGTCGAATGGGTGATGAAGGAGGAAGAAGGTGCTGAGGATTCCCTTCTTGATGACCAGGCTTTCATCGCCAAAATGGAGGATCTCATCCATGCAGAGAAGTTCTATGAGTGGCTTAATGACCGCTTTTACCAGTTGACTCTGCAGGATCAGGAATCGGAGAGTGAGGTTCAGGATGAAATACTTCCAGTCGTTGAAGGCGAAGTAATCATCACCCCGATCCGTAAGACCAAACTCACAAACCAGGACAAGAAGGCAATCGAGATCAGGGAATTCTTTGCAGATCATATCCTGACCGTAGAGAAGATTCCAGAAATTCCTGAGCGGATTGAGAAACTCCTGAAAGAACAGATCAAAGAGTTCAAGAAAGACGAGAACCCGAACTTCAGGCTCACCCAGAAACAGTATAATGTATTCCTCACTGAGCAGCTGAAGCAGGGTAATTTCGAGAACTGGCTGGTCCAGGCATATCCGTTACCTGCAGATCTCGGCAAAGGTGACATCCCGGTCCGTCGTGAAGAACCTGTTGAAGAGATGAAGATCCCTGAATGGGTTGATCTCTCCCGGTTTGAAGCACTTGACCGGTTTCAGCAGGATAAGTTCAGGGAACTGCTTCGCGATCACCTTCCACGGATTGAAGATCTTCTGGAGCACCCAGAGTCTCTCACCAGAATCAATAACCGGTTCTTCAATATCCTGGAACCCAACCTTCCTCACCGAACCAACACCGTTCTTGCAAAGATCATCATCAAGCGCGAGATTGAAGGCATTGAATCTCCGCATCGGATTATAACAGAGGAACAGTTCTCTGCTATCATGGCCCAGGTAATCAAGGAGTATAAACATACCCGGATTGAGCCGTGTGAAGCTGTGGGAATTGTGGCTGCACAGTCCATTGGTGAGCCAGGTACCCAGATGACCATGCGTACCTTCCACTACGCAGGAGTGGCCGAGATCAACGTTACCCTGGGTCTTCCCCGTCTCATTGAGATCATGGATGCCAGGAAGGAGCCATCCACGCCAACGATGACAATCTATCTTCGTGAGGGGTATGCTGCTGATCGTGACAAGGCCAGGCAGGTCTCATGGCAGATTGAAGCAGCTCCCCTTCAGGAGTTTGGTGACATCACCACTGATATGGCAAAGATGCAGATCGTTGTTCACCTGAACAAGCAGGTCTGTGATAAGAGGAAAATATCGGTCAAGGAGATCCTTGAGGCAGGACCGAAGAAGATCCGTGAGCGTCGCCACTACCGTGACTTTGATCATGAGATTGATGAGGCAAACGCGATCATAGTTTTCCTTCCCAAGGATCGTGGGAGTTATCAGAACCTCTTCCAGCTCAAGGAGCATGTTCGTAACGTCATCGTTCAGGGAATCGATGATATCGAGCGTGTGGTGGTCAGGAAAGAATCCGGCGAGTACATCCTCTACACCGAAGGTTCAAACCTGAAAGATGTATTTGCAGTTCGTGGTGTGGATACGTCACGAACTCGGACCAACAACATCAACGAGATCTCCCAGGTGCTTGGTATCGAGGCAGCCCGCAATGCCATCATCAATGAAGCCCTTGCAACTCTTGGTGAGCAGGGTATCATGGTCGATGTCCGTCACATCATGCTCGTTGCAGATATGATGTGTATGGAAGGCGAGGTAAAGCAGATCGGACGTCACGGTATTGCAGGAGAGAAGGAGAGTGTCCTCTCCCGTGCAGCATTCGAAGTGACTGTCAATCACCTCCTTGATGCAGCGGTAGCTCATGAAGCAGATGTTCTCTGCGGAGTTACTGAGAACGTCATTGTCGGTCAGCCGATTCAGCTCGGGACCGGGGATGTTAAATTAGTAGTACGGCATAAAGTATAGGGTATTTCATATGGATTTCAACACTTCCCTCAGACGGGCTATCAAGACCGGGACTGTGATCCTTGGTCAGAATGAGACAAAAGAGTGTATTGAGAGTAAAAAAGCACAACTCATTGTGGTTGCAGGAAACTGCCCGAAGGAGTTTGTCGAGTTTCTTTCTGGTAAGGAAGAGGTAAAGGCTCATACCTTCCCGGGTTCAAGTGTCCAGCTCGGCCGTGCCTGTGGTAAGCCATTCATGGTAAGCGCCCTGGCAGTTGTAGAAGCAGGCGAGTCTGACATTCTGAGCCTTTCAAGGTAAGCGAGTGATATGGGAGTAGTTCTTAACGAAGAGAAACTGGCTCTGATTGCCCGGTTTGAACACCTGACTGGTGCTGGAAGCCGTGACGTCATCGCCGACGAAGAGAATAACCGGTTTATCTTCATCGTAAATAACGGTGAGATGGGGCTTGCCATTGGCAAACAGGGTGCCAATATTAAGAAAGCAGCCGAGACACTTGGCAAGCGCTGTGAGGTTGTGGAGTACTCGGATGATCCGACCCAGTTCCTCAAGAACTGCTTCCATCCTGCCAAGGTGACCGAGATTCAGTACTCGGATTATCATGGCGACCAGATCGCCCATGTGGTGATCAGGGATGAGGATCGCGGACTAGCAATAGGGAAAGCGGGTAAAAATTTGAACCGCACAAAGATGCTTGCTCTCCGCGAACACAATATCCAGAACATTATTCTCGAGTAATCCTTTTTTTCATTGCATATTGTTCTTTGATTCATACCATAATCCTGAAATAGTATTCAGGTTGAACAGACTCCTATTATGGATGGAACCAGAGCGTTACTGGTGGGACTTGCGTTGCTTTCACTGATGGCAATAGGGATTGTAACAGCAACAGATGGAGTATTTCCAGTACCTGTAGAAACAATTCAGCCTCCTGCAAATCTCTCTATAGGTGTTCAGGTTGATCAGATGGGATCATCGATCACTGCAACATTTCGTGGTGGATTCGGTCAGAATCTTCTAAAATCCTTACAGATAACTGTAACTTCACCAGACGGAAAAAATCAGACAAAGAATCTTGGATGGCAGACTGGAGACACAGTCACATTTACCGGAACCGGGTGTGGTGACCAGGTGACAGGGACTGCAGTATACATGGATGGAGTTGAGTACCCATTCCTGAATGAAGTACTTCCTGCAGTACCAGGAATCTGTAGTGTTGGTTTTAAGAAAGTGGTTGATCCATGCGAGGAGATCGCTGCCTCACCATCGTTGAAGACTGCTCCAATTGAGGAGATTCCTGGCAACAAATCCGTAGCCATTCAGGCAAATGTTGACATCAGTACCATCACTGTTGAATTCCGTGGTGGTTTTGGTCAGAATATCATCAAGTCGCTGAAGGTTACAAGGTATGCTCCGGATGGAACAACAGAAACAAAGGATCTTGGAACCAAGGTTGGATCTACAGTCAATTTCATTGCCTCAAACAATTGTATGGAGCGGATAGGCGCTGATGTTGCCTTTATGGACGGGACACAGTACCACTTCTTTGATCAGGTTCTTCATATCAGCAGAACCCGATAACTTTTTTTTAAAATTGTCAGTGTCGCTCGTTGAGGGCACAATAAGCCAAAAAAAATTCCAAGAAAATAATTTTACGGACCTGGGGGGATTCGAACCCCCGACATTCGGGTTAGAAGCCCGACGCTATATCCAGGCTAAGCCACAGGTCCACCTGTGCCTCAATACATTATATCTGAACTGGTTTAAACCTAGCGAAAAAAAGGGTTATCCTGCATGAAAAATTACTGGTCTGACAACATCAACCCGGCGTGGTTCAGTCAGCCGGCAGGGACTTACCGTTGCCTTGATGGTGGTGTTCGAGATATATTTCAACTTACATCGTGCCGACATACGCTCTCTCTCCATGACATGATATCCTTGTGAAACCTCAACAACGTGTTTCATCGTGATGGAGACTGATAGTATCTCAACGATTATACCTGTGTCTCCAATTACGATATCTTCACAGTCAACTGATGTCATGAAGACCCTGGCGCCCGGAGCTACAGTTGATAATGCAATAACATTGTGAGCACTTGTGAGTTCAACTGTCCGTGGGACTCCTTTTCTGAGTTCTTCGATTACCTGCGGTGAGATCCCTGATAATGTGATACACTCCATAGTGATCACCCGTACATCGGAAGTAAGGGATCAGTCTTCACCGGCTGCTCTTCGGCAGACTGCACATCTTCAGAGAGACGATGCATCTGTGCCTCAATTTCATCTGCCTGTTCTAAAAGGCCGCTTGTATCGACCGGGAGCTGATAAATCGTTTTCATTACCTCTATTGTTGCTGCTGCAGCCCGGGGATCTGGAGCGTTTATTGTCTCACCAAGAAGCCCGATGCCAGGTATTCCCCTGACTTTACATTCGGTAAGGATACTGCTGGCAATACCTGATATGCTTCCAATGGGAAGCCTGAGTGCGTTCTCACCGATCTTGTCAAGCAATTCCTTTGCGGTGGTGACACAGAACACCCGTTTCTCCGGTTCGTTTGTAATGATACCTGCAATGGTTACCACTTCGGCAATCGTTACCGGTTTGAGCCAGTCAAGGATCGCATTGGCGACTTCATAACAGATCTGGGGATGAATCGGGATATCAGCAAATATTGCGATTGTTGCATCTTTCTCATAGATTCGAACGGGAACTGCTATGACTCCTTCAGTCATCATTGCCATCGGCGGGAAGTACTTACTGGTAATCACCCCGATCTGGGTGAAGCCAAGTTTCTCTACGATGTATGAGAGTGCTATGCTCCCAACTAGACCGCTTCCGGGAAATCCGATAAAAACCGTAACCGGCTGACCTGATGGTGGCGGTGACTGCACGATGACGTCGGGTACCTGACTGTTCATCATTACATTAAGATACCCATCGCAGCTATAAAATGAGTATGCAGGAGTATCCAATCAAGCGGACCCATATAAAGCAACTTTCAGAGAACCTAGTGGAAAAACTCAAAGAGCACTTTGAAATTGAACCTAAAGAGGTTGACGGGTTCTATCAGATCAGCTTCGGTGCCATCGAATCTATGCGGGTAAAGGTTGGGGCAACAGGCAAAACCATGCTCGTTGAGACAAAGTCCAAGACCGGGATCGAGGATGAACAGATCATTCTTGACACAAACCGCAGGTTCAGGCGGTATCTTGATGCAGTAACTGGATACACAACAAAGGAACGAGTAAAAAAAGCAAAAACGGTTGAATAACCGTCTCTTTTATTCGATAATTATTGCAGGTTTGTAAGGCAGGGCATTTCCTGCCTTTTCATGTGAGCAGTTCTCTGCTGCTACCATGGTGAACTTGAGGTTGAATTCGTTCTCAAGGAACTTCTGGGCTGCAGTAAAGACAGCCAGTTCATCAGGTCTGCTCTCCACAATCTGGAGAGCAAGTTCTGATGAAAGCCGGTGATAGTGGTTAGTACAGTTCTTAACCGCATCAGCAGCCTCTTTCCCCCGTGCCCTCACGCTTTCCTGTTGCATGATCTCACGCATGACATTTTTCTTGTCAGGTGCAGATGCGATCAATTTAAAGATCTCCCACTTCCACTCGGGAGAAACACAGATAGTAACCTGCTGGGGTTTCATCTTGATGATGCGAAGCAGTGATTCAATATCCTCTACAGTACGTGCAAGAAGGTCTTCACCTATCTCTGCGCTGATATCAATCTTTGTCTCGTCTGCTTCAGGCCAGGATGCGAAAGAGATCAATTCGTCATGACCCATCTCTTTCCAGAGTTCTTCTGTAGTGAAGGGGATGATTGGTGCAAGCAGGCGGACCCATGTAGAGCTGATCTCGTGAAGAGCCTCCTTGCCACCGGTAAGGTCTCCTCCGAGACGACGTCTGTACCATTTCAGATCAGATTCAAGTCCGAAGAAAGCCTCCTGAAGAGCCTGTCTGGTCTGGAAGTTTTCCATCGCCCTAGTAACTTCCCTGATATGTTCCTGAACCCGTGAGATGATCCACCGATCGATAGGCGCGGGACTTCCTCCTGCTGTGTTTGCCTCGTGAATGGTTGAAGCAAACCGCTCTATCTGCTTTCTGGTTGAGGCGACCAGTTCATTTCTCCAGTCAAAGTCCTGCCAAGGCTCTCCGCTGCCGATCAAAAACATCCTGACTGTGTCAGCACCGAAGTCGTTGATGGCATCCTCAAGCAGATAGACGTTTCCTTTCGAGGATGACATCTTTGCACCGTTCAGAAGACCCATCCCGAAGACTACCATCCCGTGTGGGAGCAGGTTCTTTGGGAATATAGAGCAGTGGTGGAATATCTGGAACGTCAGGTGATTGGAGATGAGGTCCTTTGCTGAGAATCTGAAGTCGTACGGATACCAGAAGAGGAATTCCTTCCTCATTGCATCAAGTTCTGCACGCTCAGGAAGGTCTGGTGACTCTTTGCCCAGGAAGATGTAATCGAAGACCTCCGGTGTCAGGATGGCCGGGTTCATCTTCTTTACCCGTGCGGCAATGGTGTAGTACGCCATATAGATGGTGGAATCAGAGAGAGGCTCTATGAGCCACTCAGGATCCCATGGCATCTTCGTGCCAAGCCCTACCCGTCGTGAACATGCCCAGTCCTTGAGCCAGCCTACTGTCCGGTCAAACTCCACCCTTACCTCGGAAGGAACGAGTTCCATGGTTGCTAGCTGATCATATACCTGTTTTTTCCAGGCCGGATCACTGTACTCGAGGAACCACTGGTCATGTAAGACCTTGACATACACCCGGGAACCACATCTGCAGACAACCGGGCGGGTATCAAACTCATACATGACAAAGGAGCCATGCTTGTCTGTGAGCACCTGGCCTATCTCATCACGTGCGAACTTTACAGGTTTCCCCCCGTACTGTTCGTACATCTTTCCCGTGCTGTGCTCTGCAGAATAGACCTCCTGGGTCAGGGCTTCAAGGTTGGGATCATCCTGGTTGATGATATCTGCCTTCTCTACTGCCTCGACAGCTGGGAATTCACCAAACCCGTCAACCTTGATCAGACCGATTGGTTTGATTGAGGTGTATTTCCCTTTCTGCTGCAGATCACGCAGTGCAATGTAATCATAGGGTGCATGGGCAGGTACACTCATCACAAGACCTGTTGCCATGTCAGGGTCTACGAATACTGCCGGAAGGATAGGAATCTCACCACAGAATGGATGGGTTACGGTTTTATCAACGAGCTCAGATCCCTTGATAACTCCAAGTTCCTTTACTTCGTGATCCTGAAGACCGAGTTTGATCATAGCTTCGCGGGAGAGTACCCACTCTTTCCCGTCCACGTTTGCTCTTACGTACTCGACATCAGGGTTTACCCATAGATTGGTGACACCGTAAATGGTCTCTGGCCTGAGTGTTGCGCAGGGGATCGTGATATCCCCATACTTGAAAAGTATCAGGATGAACTTCTGGATCTCTGCCTTGTCTCCCTCAAGGAGATCGTGATCACCGACCG
Source organism: Methanospirillum sp. (assembly GCF_035560735.1). Classification (GTDB taxonomy): domain Archaea; phylum Halobacteriota; class Methanomicrobia; order Methanomicrobiales; family Methanospirillaceae; genus Methanospirillum. The sequence continues at coordinate 11,307 of NZ_DATMYY010000309.1, read as the reverse complement.
GGTTGTCATCCTGCGGGCAGTACCTGACTGGGTGGGCACCTTTAACAACATGCCCTGCCTCGTTGAGGTGTTTCCATTGCCATTCGATGAACTTGCTGTAGGTAGGCTCAACGGTGGTGAACCTCCTGGTCCAGTCAATCGAGAGCCCGGCCTGTTTCATCACCCGTTCGTACTCGTTCGCAAAGTGATTGACGATATTGAGGGGATCAGTGAATGAATCCAGCACATCCTGGGGAACCCGGTAGAGGTCCCGGTACAGTTTGATTGCCTTCTCATCCTTTCGTGCAATTCGTTTTGAGATCCCAACCACCGGCGCACCGGTGACATGGAATGCCATCGGGTACAGCACTTCACGACCCCGCATCCTCCAGAACCGTGCGATAACATCAGGAACGATGTATGTCCTGCCGTGGCCGACATGCATCGCCCCGCTTGGGTACGGGTACGCAACGGTGAGATAGAACTTCTGCTTGTCAGATGGTTTTGTGACAAATGCCCCTTCCCATCTGGCCCTGACTGCGGCCTCCTGGTTAATGGTATCCTGAGTCACGATATGTCCTCTTTGATTCCACCTTTAGACCGTCTTGAGCCTGATGGGCTCGCCCTCGTTATACCTGCGCAGCATCTCCTGTGCAATAGTACTGTTCTTTGCGAGGTGAATCTCACCGGAGTCATTGACCGTCGCTGTGAAGAGATACTCCCTTCCTGCAAAGACATCCACGATCTTGCCGGTGTTGTCTGAGGAGATGATTGAGAGCTGCTTCTTGTCAATCCTGACCTGCAGTCCCTCACCGAGGTTCAGTTCCTCTTTCTCAACTGGAGCTGAGGCTGCTGCAACCTTTGCTTTCTTGGCAAGCTCACTGGCAGGTCTGATGTCAATCCCGACACCCACCTTGTTCACGATTGCAGCGATGTTCTTGCCACCCTTACCGATTGCAGCGGGAACGTCGCGATCATCAATGTAAACAACAGCCTTGGTTGCTGAGAGCATTTCGACAAGTATCTCACCGTTTGAGTATCTGCCGATCTCACGCTGGATATCCCGTTCAGTAACTTCCCAGGTGGAACTCTCTTCATCCTCGTCTTCATTCTCATTCTCGTCTTCAGACTGCTGGGGTTCAGAGTTCTGAACTGTTGCAACTGCAACCACAGCCTTCTCTGGCTCAAGTCCCTTGCCAGTCTCCTGAGGTGGCTCGTATGCCGGTGCCTCTTCTTCCTCAACAGGGGCTATTGGAAGTACAACGGTCTCAGTGCCGAACTTGAAGATCTCGAAGGCCACATCACCAGTCTGGAGTTCAGACAGGGTAGTAACCGGACGGATGTGCATCTCATTATCTGCACCTTCGGGTATCTTCATTGAGAAGCTGGTTGAGTAGATGTGTTGAATCTGCCCATCCTTCATGTAGATAAGACTTCCAAAGACCTGTGAAAGAGCAGAGAAGTCAATGCGGTATGCCATCCGCTGAAGTGCCTCAAGCGGTGAGACTGCGTGGAGAATACCGACCATGCCAATACCAGCAAGCCGCAAATCAGCAAAGACATCAAAGTCATCATTCTTCCGCAGTTCGTCAAAGATGATGTAGTCCGGACGAACAAGGAGCATGACATCGGCTGTGTTGACCATGCTGCCGTCAAGAGCAGTATACTGGGTGATCTGGTCAGGAACCTGCATCTCCCGTGGCTGTTCCATTGTCTTGACAATGCAACCGGAATCTGAAAGGTATGTAGCAATAGCCTGGGCGAGAGTGGTCTTGCCGCAACCGGGAGTGCCGGTGATCAGAACGCCTGGCTTTTCACTCAACAGGATTTTTATGATTATATCTGCCTGGCTGTAGTCCTGGAGAGAGAGATCAACGATAGGCCTGACTGCGGTTATCTCCATTCCGTCAGAGAAGGGACGGCGGGCGATCGATATCCGCATGGATCCGATCTGGACAACAGTAACTCCCCGCTTCTCTATCTCGATGAAACCATCAGGATCGCGTTTGGCACGTTCAAGAATTTCCTGTGCCATAGACCTGAGTTCGTACTCAGTGCAGAGTGTATCCCTGGCAATAAACGTCTCAGTCTTTCCGATGGTTCCTCTGCGAACCATCGGCTTTGCACGCTCTTTCAGGTAAACTGCTATCGTGTATTCGTCAAAAAACTGATCAATTGCAAGGGGCGTGAAGTCCTCTACCTGAGGTCGCAGGTATAATACGTCAAGACCTTTTGCCTTTGCAACTTCAGACTGGACAACATCACTGGTGATAAATCTTGCACCATGGGTTATTGCCACCTTCCGGATCAGAGAATCTATTTCACCGCCACTGGCAAGTTTTACCTGCTCAAGTGTCGGGCGTTCGCCGTAGAACTCTATTGATATTATACCTCTTTCAGCGAGCTTACACAGTTCCTGAAGTTCGGTCAGACCTGAAAATCCGATCTCCCGTCCCTGGTTTGCCTGCGCCTCCAGTTCAGCAACAACTGCTTCCGGTATTATTATTTGAGCTCCGTTATATTCACCTGTATCGATGAGAGTGGTGATGCGACCGTCTATGACGACGCTAGTATCTGGCACCAATTTCAAAAAATATTCACCACTTATAACGTGGTCATTCATTGCTTTTATTATATACCTTATCCGGCTCAAATAGGCGGTCTGCTATAATTTTACCGCTGATAGTCCGGTAAAAACAGGTCCAGTGGCCAGTGTGACAGGCAGCGCATTGTTGTGAGACAATATAGATCAGGGTATCAGCATCACAGTCAACCCTGATCTCATGAACCTTCTGTAGGTTTCCTGACTCCTCGCCTTTCTTCCAGATTTTTTTGCGTGATCTGCTGTAGTAATGTGCGTAACCACTTTTCTGTGTTAGATCAACAGCCTCACGTGTAGCATAAGCGAGCATGAGAACATCCTTGGTCTCAAGGTCCTGGGCGATAACTGGGATCAGCCCCTGCTCATTAAAGCTGAGTTCTATCTGTTCTGATTCCACACAATTCATGAGACAACCAGCCTGATCAGAAATCCGAAAAGATCACCAAGGAAGAGAGCAGAGATAAGTCCCCCGGTGATGGGGATCAGAAATGGTACACCATAACTGATCCAGACTGTGCCAGCCTTTCGGTATAACGCAAGTTCTTTGCGATACCGTTCTGGATGCTCTTTAAGCGATTTAGTGTATACTCGCTTTCCGCCTGCTACAAGATCTTTTATTGCAGCTCCTACTCCGATAAATTTCCGCTGCAGTTCCCCGTTCACCTCGGAAAACTCTTCCATAACAATCCCAAACTGGTTTTCAATATCAGATCCCTGCACTGGAAATCCGAGAAAGAGATATGGCAATGGTGCATGGTTTCCCCTGATTACATTCATTACAAAGAACGCAACTGGAAGAATGAGGTTGATGACTACTGCATTAAAGAGAACGCTGAAGGGCAGAAACACATACGGTGGAAAGCCAAAGACCGGATAACCGGTGACAGGGGCAAACGGAAAACAAGGGATAAGAACGGTAATGAGTATCAGGGCTTTGGTATCTGCCATGCCCATCAGGTTGAACCTGGTAAAGAGGTAGAAGGCAACAACAAAGAAGAGGATGAGCGGGATGAGTGGCATCATCATGCGCAGATTACCAGCTTCTGCCACTGAGTACCAGAACCAGATGAGCATGGGAATGCCGATTGCAAGTGCCGGATACCACATCACAACCGGTACTGCACGTTCCCGTATGTCCTCTCTGCATCCGTAGATGAGTGTAATAATCAGAACAAGGGCATTAACTGCAAGAGGGAGCATGACCGCAGGCATGCTGAACATATCCATGATACCTCTTCTTTGCGATCCTTAATCTTCTGTTCGATCTCTTTCGTGCGATCACCGTTTCAGAACACCCATCTCGGAGAGCCGGGCCGGGAGGTACTCATCAGTGACAAAGTCAAGACCACGGGCAGCGAATGCCTGTTGTTCTGATTTCAGGTTCAGGGAGAGCTGGAGATCTATCTGTTCCCGCCAGTATTCTGTTGCAAATCTGGGGTCTGTCAGTTCTGCTCTGAGAGCTGCGATGTCCTGGTCTGTCAGTTTGTCTGAAGGGAGATCATAATCCCTGATATCAGTCGGCTGAACACCGATGAACCGGGCTGATGGAGTTGCAAGAATCTCTGAAATGTGTGCACTTTTGATCGACCCGTACGCAACTGAAGCATAGATCCTATATGACCACGGGTCGCCATCGGTGAAGACCGTGACCGGGAGCTCGAACTCTTTTGCAAGTCTGTTGAGAACACGTCTTGTTGATCGTGCAGGCTGGCCTTTGAGATGGACAAGGATGGCATCATACTTCTCGTCAAATCCGTTCTCTATCAGACGGGCATACATACCACCGGTCTCTATTGCGATCACCATCTTGGCATCATGATCCACGAGTTCCAGTTTCTCTACGTTTGTTGGGATCTGGTACCCGGTCTCGCCGACGTCATTGCCGCAGTGAATCTCTTTTGGACCACGCCTGGTCTCCTCTCTTATTCTGAGCGGACCAAATACACTCGCTCCGTCTTCTTCTGGTCTGAGGTTGAACTGCTCACGCTGAACATCTGTAAGGATCTCAAGATCCTCAATGAGGAGATTGGAATCGTTCTGGGCTCCAAACTTAGCTCTCTTCCAACCCTCAGAAATGTAATATAGTTCTCTTAAGGTGGATGAACGGTTCTCCACGATCTGGTGCCTGATAAACCAGATTACATACGCCATCTTGAGGATATGCAGGGCACTCTTTTCGCTGCCTGCCTCACGAAGCCTCTCCCTGTCTCCGTACTTCCAGACCTCGGTGTCCTCATCGTACTCGATGTTCTTTTTGGTTCTGGTCGGCATCGTGATAGATGGGAGATCCCCTCTGGTCATCTGGGAGTACCACTGCCTTGGAATTCCCAGCAGTTTGTTCAGAGTCTCCTTTTTTCTGGCTTCCTTATCTATCAAGATCCACCACCACTTTCTTCTTCTCGTCTATTCCCCTGATGTCAATACTTCCCCTGCCTGTCCCGGGAAACTCGGTGATCCAGGTTTCTGAAGCTGCAAGGCGGAGCTGCCATACTGCCGAGTAATCATCACCCATCTTTTCTACAAAAACCGGCGGTTTGTCCGCTTTCTGTGGATCATCCTGAGTGATGGCATAAAGCGAGATATCAACCGCGTGTGAGGTGTAGTTGTTCACAAGGATAGAGACTATTCCATCTGTAGTCCTCTTCTTGGCAACCAGCCTTCGCATGATCTGCCCTTCAATAGGTGAAGTATCAGGGACCGGAAGTTCCAGCGTCTCTGCAACCTTTGCTGCAATATCGGGGATGATCGAACAGATGGCCCGGGCCCGCTCTTCACTCTGTCTGCTCCGGTCACGGCGCTGGATAAACGTCTTGAGATCACGTCCGAGATCCTGCAGAGCCAGGGTTATCTCCCGCTCGATCTCAAGAATGGAAGCGACCGCATCCTTGCTCTCGCTCGTGAACGGGACATTGGTTGATGCCACATGAACGAGGATGATCAATGGGCCTGTGGGAAGCCCCTGCTGACCGAGGCCATACGTCCTCCAGTTTACCCCGCTGATACAGGCGGTGACAGCACAGGCTCCCTGCTGGTACATGAGTGGTACCCGGTTTGCAAACCGCATGATCCTTGCAGTCCCTTCTGCTTCGAGTTTTCCCCCCCAACCAAGAGCTGCCTCCACGATAAACGGATGTCCGTGGTACACTGCAGCAGGCCGGGTCCGTGCCGAGATATAATCGAGTTGGAACTCTTTCTCAAGCCCCTGTCTGATGAGATTTTCGCCTATCGGGGAGAGACACTGCTGGGCCGGTGGCGGAGGTACATTTGCACTCTGCATTGCTGCAAGCAGGGTGGCAAGTTCCTTTATTTTAAGAGAAGAAGCCTTACGGTCATCTGACATTCCGGCTGTATTCAGGATCTCAGTTGCTGTCTTCTCGCCGACCCTGCTGAACCCTTCAATCAGGAATGTCCTGAGCGTTTCATTGGTAGCAGCTGCCATCCGTTTGAGTTCGCCCAACTCGACCCCGTGGGGATGCGGCTTGATCGCTTTTGGCGGGACTATGGGCTCCTCACTTGCACGATCAAACGTCATCGTCTCACCATCGAGATCGACCCTGATCCTGCAGTGTGGGTTTACAACCGAGGTGTACCTGAGATACTCGACGAGCCGTTTTCGTGCCGTCAGGCTGCTTCTGAATTCTATCTCGATTCTGGTTCCGTGGGTGCGGTCCCAGGTTATCTCTTCACGTGACAGGATCTCGGGCTCGTTTGTCTCAGTCTTAATCTGAATGAGCATTCTGAATGCTCCCCGGTCAGCACCACACCGGGAGATGACGAGTGTCGGTGTGCCGGTCGTCAGCTGGGCATACAGGACAGCTGCTGAAATTCCGATACCCTGCTGCCCCCGTGACTGGCGGATCTGGTGGAACCGGGAACCATAGAGGAGTTTTCCAAAGACAAATGGAATATTTTCAGGAACTATTCCCGGACCGTTATCCTCAACAACAACCTTGAAGACATCCTCTTGCATCCTGAAGATACCAAGGTAGATGTCTGGGAGCACTCCTGCCTCCTCGCAGGCATCTAGTGCATTGTCAATCGCTTCTTTGACTGTAGTGATGATCCCCCGCACTGGAGAGTCAAAACCAAGCAGGTGTTTGTTCTTCTCAAAAAATTCGGCTACACTGATACTCCGCTGCTGACGGGCCAGTTCGTCTGCAAGGGTTTCAGCCTGAGGTTCTGGTTGCACAGGGTCGGACTCTTTCTTTCGTGCCATTGTGCCTTGAAAATAATGGAAGGTTCAGTACTCAGTTTTTTAGTGGGTGGTCAGTAGAGATATCACATCGGAAAGCGGAAGAGTCTGCTGTTCTCCTCCTTTCATGTTCTTCAGGGTTGCCATACCTGATTTTACTTCATCATCGCCGATGATAATGACAAAATCGGCAATCTTTCCAGCACTCTTCATCTGGGCGGAAAACCCTCTCCCCATAAGGTCGATACTGCATATGATTCCGCTCCCCCGCAATTCACGTGAGACTGCAATGGCTCGCTCCCGTGCTTCAGGGGTAAAGATAACACTAACCTGAGGCTGGAATGGCATCCAGATATGTTCGCCAAGAGCTACCATCACCCGGTCAAATCCCATCGCAAACCCGACAGACGGGGTATCCTCTCCACCAAAGAGGTGAGCAAGCCGGTATGCACCGCCCCCGAGGATCTGATTCTCTGCTCCCAGTCCTTCGGCAAAGCATTCAAAGACAATTCCGGTGTAATAATCAAGACCGCGGGCGATGGCAGGATTGATCTCATACTGGATTCCCTGGCTGTCGAGGATACCAAAGGTCTCTCGTATCCGGTCAGCCTCAGGGATCTCGCCGATAACAGCAAAGACCTCATCCAGCGTTCGTGCACTAATGAGCTGCTGTAGTGGGGCAGCAAGATCATTTCTCCCTGATTCAGTCAGGAATACGGAGGCGGCGTCTGTGTCACGCTTATCGAGAAACGCTCTGACCTTTTTCTGATCTTCGGCAGGGAGATCTTTCAGAAGAGTTCGCATGAACGAGAGATGCCCAATCTTCATGACAAAGGTAACGCCCGTCGTCCTGAGCAGATCGTCTGCAACCATCATAACCTCTGCATCAGCCATTGCCGAGTCAGCCCCAATGAGTTCGATTCCAAACTGCCAGAACTGCCGGTATCTTCCTTTCTGTGGACGTTCGTACCGGTAGCAGTCTGCATAATAACTCCACTTGATCGGCTTTGTCAGGGAACGGCCTTCATTTACAAAGGTTCTCAGCACTGGTGCAGTGAGTTCAGGCCTGAGAGCGAGGGATCTTCCACCCTTGTCTTCAAAGACATACATCTCATCGATGATTCCTTCTCCTGAACGGATCGTGAAGAGTTCAAGTTCCTCAAACGTGGGTGTTGATACTTCACGGTACCCCCAGGTCCGGGCCTTAGCCCTCAGCCGTGCCTCGATCTCCCTGCGCTGCTCCATCTCATCAGGGAGCATATCCCGTGTTCCTCGTGGTCTGCTCAGCATGTATATCCTCTAAACTATCGCTTTATCCGGACTTTTCCAAGTGCCCGGTCAAAGACAGGTTCTGTTGAAAAAACAACCTCCCTCTTCTGCTGTCCCTGGAGATACAATCCAAGCAGGACAATCCCGATTCCGAGAATATCGACAGATGGAAAGAGCAGTATCTCTCCTGCTCCTGCGGTTGTGATCGCGGTGTGAATAACTCCTGTTCGTGCCGAAATCCGGTATCCGTCAAGGCCGGTCCTCATATAAATCCTGATATCACGCAGCCATAAAAAGAGGCAGGCAGCCGAACCGAAGACGGCGATATAGAAGAGATAACTCACCACAATGAACCTATTATGTAATCTTTGACTCATATCTTACTATCTTACATGAAGCCTGATGGTGATCTGCGGGATCTTCTAGAGCGTGTCAGAAGAGGGGTTCTCTCCCCCGATGAGGCTGAAAATGAGATCCAGAAAAGGGGCACAGGTCATATCGGATCTATTGCACACCTTGATCTTGAACGGGCAGGTCGGTGTGGGATTCCGGAAGTGGTGCTTGCTGAAGGTAAGGATCCTTCACATCTGTATGCCATTGCAGAAGGATATGCACGCCGGGCTGGCAGGTGTGTTATCACAAGGATCGATCCTGATACCCTTCCTGCTTTGCAGGAGATCACAGAGCGACTTGGCATCTCGTATGAATATTCCCCAGAAGGCAGGATCATGGTACTCACCGGTGCTCCAAAGATATCGAAAACCGGTGGAGTTATCGGAGTAATCACCGCGGGGACGTCTGATATCAGGGTTGCAGAGGAGGCCAGGGTTATTGCTGAGGAAATGGGGTGTATTGTCCGCACCTCCTACGATGTTGGTGTTGCCGGTCTGCACCGTCTCTTCCCGGTTCTTGAAAAGATGAGGGATTGTCATGCCTTTGTTGTGGCTGCCGGAAGGGAAGGGACGCTTCCGGCAGTAGTCGCCGGTCTTATGGATCAGCCGGTGATCGGTGTTCCGGTCTCAACCGGATACGGATACATGGGAAAAGGAGAAGCTGCCCTTGCCAGCATGCTTCAGTCATGTTCAGTGCTGACCGTGGTAAATATTGATGCCGGATTTGTTGCAGGAGCGTTCGCGGCCAGGATAGCAACGATGGTTGCAGGAGGAAGATCGTGAAACGTGCATTTTACATAGGAAGATTTCAACCGTTTCACAACGGTCACCTGACAGTTATTGATCGCATCACAAAGGAAGCGGATGAATTGATCATCGGAATTGGAAGTGCCCAGCTCAGCCATGATCTTGAAAATCCCTTCACGGCAGGTGAGCGTGTTCTGATGATAACAAGAGCACTGGAAGGCTTATGCTGTCCGTATTATGTCATTCCCATAGAAGACATTAAACGAAATGCCCTCTGGGTTGCCCATATCACCTCAATGACACCTCCTTTTGATACCGTGTACACAAGTAATCCTCTTGTGATCAGGCTCTTTTCAGAAGCAGGAATCCCGGTCTGTTCACCTTCGATGTTTAAACGCGAATCCCATTCCGGAACCTCTATACGGGATCGGATGCGGGCAGGCAAACCGTGGGAGCGTCTGGTTCCACCTGCAGTGGTTGATGTGATTCATGAGATTGCCGGAATTGATCGCATCAGAGATCTTGACCGGGATGACGGGGATCCTATAGTCCAGTATTCATCAGGGGCAGATCATGTTTAAACGAATAACCGAATTATTCAAATCCAAAAAAGCAGAGCCAAAGGCCAGTACAACGACTCTTGCTGACCTTCCTGTATGGCTTGATGCCGAAGAGCAGACATGCATCAGTCTCCGCTCAGAGCAATTCATTGATTCGCGAGAGGTCATAGAGAAAGCCAGGCAGGATATTCTTCAACTTCTTGCAGAGTTTGGGAAAGAGGATTCTACTCCAGAACCCATGCACCCCAAGGTTGAGCAAGTGAACCGGCATAACCTCCCTCAGTTCAAGCACAAGGTTGAGGATGCCCTTGACGTGGAATTTTCTGACGATGATGAGGCTTATTACCAGCAGGTTGCCGAGCTGATCAACAGCTGCTTTAAGGCATACCGCGGTCCCGGCCGCTATCTGCACCATCTGTACGCAGATGAGGTGAAGGTTTTCAGACAGCTGATGGATCAGATTGGGAAAGAACTCAATCTCCTTACTGAAGCAATAAAAAATTCCCGGATCAGACTGAACCGGATTGATGCTGTCAGAGAGGGGATAAAGCAGGTTCAGGGTGCGGAAGATGAACTGGCTGAAATTAATACCATCAGGAAAGAGATGGATGAAAAGCGCAGTGAACGTGTCAGGCGAAAAGATGACCTCTCCCATGACCGGGATGTGTATGCTTCAAGCCATGAGTACCAGGAGTATGCCGATGCACTGGCAGCGTTTGAAGACGAGAAGCGAAGGAGTCTTGAGTTATTCGAGACGCTTGATGCTCTTGTAAGGACTGCTCTTCCAATCTGGCGCCGGGCGCTACGGATTGTGCAGGACGAGAAAAGAAAGGGTGAAGACAAGCATCTTGACGGCCTTATCCAGATGGCTACACTCCAGCAATATGCAGATCCTGAATTTGTGCATCTTGTTAAAACCACATCCGAAGAGATCTTCAAATCAATAGCAAGCGATGCAATCCCCCTGAAAAATTCATTTGAAAAATCGTTGTTTGTGAATGCTGATTCATATGTTGACCAGATGACTGGTGCTGTTGCATTATGGCGAAACGCAGAGGAAAAATGTCAACATGATCATGACATACTTGCCTCACACGCGGCAGCAGAAAAGCATTCTTCGTTTGAGACTGCCATTCTCGATCTCGAACGTGAAATAAAACACATCGATGAGGAATCAGGAAAGCTTGAAGGCCGTGTACACCATCTAGAGCGGGAAAAAGAGAAGGCAGCATCCATCATTAATGACGAGATGAAAGAGTTGTCAGGTGGGGAGATTATTGTAGCAGGAATTGCTGGAGAAGGAGTATGAGCCGTCCTGTCCGTACACTTCAGGTAGAGAAAGGACATGTGGAGTGTCTTTCTTCTAAAAAAGAGGACCTTGATCACTGCAGGTTCTGTGCTCATTCTGTCAGGTTCAAAGTAGCTGGCAGGGAGGTTCCCTCACCTGCCCGTGCATACTGCACCCTTCAGCGTCATAGTGAGGAAATTGACCTTACAAAGGTTGAGGCCGTTATATGCGATGATCTCTCATCAGAGGGGTTTCGCAGTATCATGAATATCATCGGC
>NZ_DATMYY010000308.1:0-13362 GCF_035560735.1 Methanospirillum sp. | reverse complement strand
TCATTAGGGTCCTGACACCTTTAAAAATGACATTCAACCCGAATTACTTTGCTTTTCCCTGATTTTTAACAGCATCCATTGCTGCCTTTACTGCATTTTCATCACCGAGGTAGTAGTTCCTCAATGGTTTCAGATCTGAATCAAGCTCATATATGAGAGGTATTCCGGTTGGCACATTTAGACCGGTGATCTCATCGTCAGAAACCTGGTCAAGGTGTTTGATGAGTGCCCGCAGACTGTTGCCGTGAGCTGCGATGAGTACCCGCTTTCCGGACTTTATCGAGGGTGCAATGTCTGCTTCCCAGAGTGGGAGAAACCGTGCAACAGTATCCTTCAGGCACTCAGTCAGGGGTACCTGTTCACGGGAGAGATCTCCATACCTTCTGTCATATCCTGGATTTGTTTTATCACCGGGTGCAAATGCCGGTGGTCTGATGTCATAACTGCGACGCCAGATATGAACCTGTTCTTCCCCGTATTGGGCTGCAGTTTCTGCCTTGTCAAGACCTGTGAGTGCCCCATAATGGCGTTCGTTGAGGCGCCAGGATCTGACAACCGGTATCCACATAAGATCCATCTCGTCCTGGATGGTCCAGAGCGTCCTGATAGCCCGTTTCAGGACAGATGTCCAGGCAATATCGAAGGTGTATCCTTTCTCTTTCAGCAGCTGCCCAGCTGAGTGGGCCTCTTTCAATCCCTGAGGGGAGAGATCGATATCTTTCCAGCCGGTAAACCGGTTTTCCCGGTTCCACAGGCTCTCACCATGGCGTATGAGGACCAGTGTATACATGTAACTCAGAGGGATGTTTGTTTACAAATGGGTTAAAACTCTGGAAAGGTTATATCCGCCCGTCACCAATCTTGACGTATGGGTACTGGTGTCGGATGTGCTGCGGTGGTAGTGCTGGGTCTGCTCCTGGTTATTACCGGATTTGCGACAGGAGCCGTAAACGTCTCGACTGAAGGACTTATCGTGACTGATTCCGGATATCCCGGTGGATCAGTTACGATTATCGAGGTTCTAAAGAACAAAGGTGACAGTTCATCAGGATCTGAGAAGGTTACGTATTATCTGGTGAATGAGTCAGAACAGAATGCAACCCCTGTGCAGATTGGAACTACTGACCTCTCTCCGATTTCTGCCGAAGGTGAATATTCGAGTGCAAATACCTATATGCTCCCGATGAACCTTGCAGACGGAGTATACACATTTGTTCGCGAGGTCATGGGATCAGACAAAAAGACCTCGTCTGGAAAGACCATCAGGATCTCGGATTCAACCCGGCCTTCAGGAAAACCTGCAGACCTGGTGGGCCTTGGAGTAATCACCCCACGTCAGGCCGCTCCTGGCGAGACTATCAGGCTGATTGCGGCGGTAGGTAACAACGGTGGTGCTGATGCAGGAAGATTTTCGGTTGACTTTTATCTCACTAACCGGAGCATGAAGTTCTCGGAGCCGCTGCTTCTTGGGACCTGGGATATTGAATCAATTCCGGCTGGGGGTCAGGCAACAACAACCAGATCGGTGACCATTCCGACTACAACACCTCCAGGAGAGTATGGAATTCTCATGGATGTGGATCCATCAAGAGCAGTAACTGACAGCACCCCGTCAAATAATGACTGGTACCGGGAAGGGGTGATCAGTATCACCGGACCCACCATTGCGATGAGTCCGTTCCCGAGCGGTATGATGATCAATACCACTTCATCAGTGATTGTTGTCCCGAATAATACAAGCACTCAGGCTGTATATTCAAGGGATTAACTGATTTTCTGAACAACCATTCTTTTTAAACAGGCTCTGCACGAAGCAGGATATCATCAGAAATCCCATCTTCAAGCGGTGAAAAGTGCCATACTCCGTTCTCTTCAATGATAAGGGCGACAGGCTCTGAAGAGATCCACCAACTTTCCATAAACAAATGGGCAGAAACCCTGACAAGTGAGTAGATCTTCCTCTCTCCACTTTTTGCCGGTGTGGTGAAGAAGAGAAGATGTTCAGGCACTGGTTCCACCTACCATGAACACAGGTACCCGGATGTTAAAAAAGGAAGGATATCGGGGAGTAATCTCCGTAATGATCTGACAATCAGCCCTACAGGGTATACTATCCTGAATCCACCGGTGAGATCAGCTTCGAATGTCAGTTGATCAAAGACCGGGATTAAGACAGCTGAACAGAAGAACATACAGACTGGTGCAAGAGCTTGGTAATAACCGTACACCAGGCCTGTTGATACCGGATCTCCGGCCCCGAACCTGACTGATCCGGTTATCCTCTCTATTCTGATATGGGCGAATATGAGTGGAATGATTTTTTTTATCAGAGATATGAATGGTATCATTCTTCGAAGATCCTGTTCAGACTCTTTTTCTTCAGAGGATGTGGGTATCTCTGCCTGGACTTCGTCACCACCCGATGGCCTTTGCAACGGCACCTGATAGAGTTCAGTTCTTTTGATTTTGAATACTGCCTGCAGCCCGTTATAGCCCGGATTTATGCAGATAGTTCCAGGTCCCCATCTGATACAGGCTGATCCTGCTTTCGTGTTCTCTCTCCAAACACCGCTGAATGTGATGATAACTGGTGTGCAGTAGATCAGAAGAGATACACCACCAAAAAAAAAGAGAAGGGTTGCCGTCAGGAAAAAACTGAAAATCAGGTCTAACATAGCGCTATGTTGAAGGTTCTGACTCCTGCTGTGAAGGTTTCCCGGCTGTATCCTTCTTTTTAATGAAATCAATCACCTGCGGAACGAGGGTCTCACTAAGTGAGGTAATCACCTGGGCAATTGGATTATTGTTTTTCAGTGAAACAATCTGAATTCCCTCAACACCGCTGATGGTTTTGTCAGTAATGATAATAGCCACGGGTTCAATGCCTCCTCCTGCGCCTCCTGCGCTGGTGTCTCCTTTGTCACCAAATCCCCCTCCGGCACCAAACCCGATTCCGAACTTGGTCACCGGGATGATCATCCGGTTGCCGAGATCAACCGCATCACCCATGACATTTTTAGCGTTAATGATCTCATGGAGTTGCCCTGCTGTCTCTTTGAGCATCTCTTCTGTTGTCATATGTATCTGAAGGGGATGCACCGTGAGATTATTAATAGATTCCTGAAATCCGGATCCTAGCCGAATTTAGCACTCCATTTTTCCTCCAAAATATCAGTATTTGAAGAATCAGCCAGGCTTGAGGTCATACTCATTCTCGTATGGTTTCTTTGAGATGAAGATCAGTCCATACATCTGAATTTCTATATTTTTGGCGCGATTACTTTGAAGTGTAAATTTTTGATGATTCAAACATTACGGCTGCATAAATCCGCGATTGTGTTGAATAAACAGAACGTTTTTGATAGATGTAATTCGTGTAGATGTGACGCCCGTCTCTCTTAGCGCAGGGGAAAGGATATAATTGAAGAGATCTATCCGCGTGCCCAGAAATATTAAATCGAACGGTCAAGCCTACTTTGCTGAAAAAAAGCCTGTACTGGGCGTAACCAGGTAATTCTGCATGGGCAGAATTTATAACGAACTATAATGACTTGAGTATGAACTATGTTGATCATCCCTTTTATTTTTGTGATCGCAGTTCTTGCTCTTGGTGTGGCAGCCTTCTTTGTCCGCCAGATCAAGTCTGCTGATAAAGGCAGCGTCAAGATGCAGGAGGTCGCTGCTGCTATCAGAGAAGGTGCACACGCCTTCGTGAAGCGACAGTACACGACTATTGCAATTATTGCAATCATTGTAGCAGTCATAATTTTTGTGGTTTTCACTCTTGTAGGGAAACCGGATCAGGCATGGCACACTGCTGCATCATTTATCCTGGGTGCGTTTCTGAGTGCACTTTCCGGAATTATCGGGATGTTCACCTCTGTGAGAACAAACCTGGTATCTGCAGCAGCAGCTGAGAAAAATCCGGCCCGGTCACTCGTAGTGGCACTTCGCGGTGGGGCAGTTTCAGGGCTTACAATCATTGCTCTCTCACTGATTGGTATCTCTGTCATTTTCACCCTCTTTGGTGCAAATCCACAGGAAACCCCGTTCCTCATCGTAGGGTTCGGGTTTGGTGCATCCTTCATTGCACTCTTCGCCCAGCTTGGTGGTGGAATATACACCAAGGCAGCTGATGTCGGTGCAGATCTCGTTGGTAAGTTTGAAGCAGGAATTCCTGAGGATGACCCACGGAATCCGGCAGTTATTGCTGACCTTGTCGGCGACAATGTTGGTGACTGTGCAGGCCGTGGTGCTGACCTCTTTGAGTCAACCTCTGCAGAGAACATCGGTGCAATGATCCTTGGTGTTGCCCTGTTCCCGGTATTTGGGATGTCAGGAATTCTCTTCCCGCTCATCATCGGAGCACTCGGTCTTATTGCAACTATTATTGGTATCTTCTCAGTCACTGAGAAAGATGCCCAGCATGAAGATCCGATGCATGCTCTGAACAAGGGATATTATATTACTGCTATCGTTTCAGCGATATTCTTCTATTTCGCTGTGATGTATCTGCTGAACAATATCTGGTTCTTCTATGCAGGACTGGTTGGGCTTGCTCTGTCCATTGTCTTCCTGAATATTACTCTCTATTACACAGATCACCGCTTCAGGCCTGTTCAGGAGATCGCAAAGGCTTCAACCGGTGGACCGGCGATGAATATCATCTCTGGTATGAATGTTGCCTTTGAAACAACCGCATTAGCCTCAATATCTATCGGCCTGGCTCTGATCATCTCATTCAGATTAGGTGAGATGTCAGGTGTTCAGTCTGGTGGTCTTTATGGAACTGCTATTGCCACAATGGGTATGCTTGCACCCTGTGCATACATCCTGGCCATGGATACATTCGGCCCCATCGTTGACAATGCCGGCGGTATTGTCGAGATGAGTGAATCCTCAGAAAATGCTCAGCGCAATGTCGCAAAGCTCGACTCCGCAGGAAACACCACCAAGGCTCTGACCAAGGGATACGCGGTCGGTAGTGCAGCTCTCTCTGCATTCCTGCTCTTCAGCGCCTATATGACCGAAGTCTCAACACTGACCGGTCATGTATTCTCTGTAGTCAACATGGCAAAGGTAGATGTATTTGTTGGTGGGCTCCTTGGTGCCATGCTGGTCTTCCTCTTTGCCTCATTTGCAATCCGCGGTGTTTCACTGACGGCACAGTACGTAATTGAAGAAGTCCGCAGGCAGTTTAAAGAGAAGAAAATTCTCGAAGGAATTGATAAGCCGGACTATGCCCGGTGTGTGGATATCACTACCCGCGGTGCCCTCAAGAACATGATTCTTCCCGGCCTGCTGGCAGTTCTCTTCCCAATCTGTATTGGTGTCCTCCTCAAGTATGAAGCAATGGCTGCATTCCTAATGGTTGGAACTATCACCGGTCTGCTGATGGCTCTGGTCCTCAACAATGGTGGAGGAGCCTGGGATAACGTGAAGAAGTACATTGAAAGTGGTGCATATGGTGGAAAAGGAACCGAAGCCCACAAGGCAGCAATTGTTGGAGACACTGTCGGAGATCCATTCAAGGATACCGCAGGTCCATCCCTTCACGTGCTGGTAAAGCTGCTTGCAACAACCTCCCTGGTTCTTGCAGCACTCTACATCTAAATCTTTTTTAAAAAACTGTTCACTATGTGAATCAGGGTCCTCTGTGAGAAATTACGAATGAAAACAGTTTTGTCTTCTCTGACCCAATACTGAAAGAAGTTATATACTTGTAATCAGATGATCAATCACTTCTGATCAACAGACAGGTATATTGATTCAGAACTTTGCTCCAGTAATTCTGATTGTTATGGAGAGTGTTCAATTAACAACACCGGATCTCGATCCCGCTCCAATGAATACCAAGATAATTCTCCACAATCCTGATCGGTGTACCGGATGTAGACAGTGTATGACTGCCTGTTCGTTTAGGAATTTTAATACGTACAATTATGATCTCTCACTTTGCAGGGTGATTCGTGGCCCTGATCATGAGTTTGTCAGAATCCACTGTCATCACTGTTCAGATCCCATGTGCCTTGCATCCTGTCCTGCAAGCGCAATATCCAAAGATCAACAAACCGGGATTGTAACTGTTGACAAGATGCGGTGTATCGGATGCAAGTCATGTACCTGGGCATGTCCGATATCAGTGCCACAGATGCAGAGGGGCCTTAAGGCGATGACCAAGTGTGATCTTTGTGGTGGAGATCCGAGTTGTATCAAAGTCTGTTCAGCTAAAGCCATTCAACTGGTATCCCGTGAGGAGAACCGGTAATTAAAGGAGGAAAAAGAGAATGAGTGATATTTTTCCTTGGCGGCGGCCGGTCAAGGTGCCTGTTCCAACGACGGTGAAGACACAGCTGATAAGGCACTTCTCTACCGGCCTTCTCTATCCCATCAATGAAGAGATCATGGAGTACAGGCGTAAATCAGGGCTCAGCCCGATTCCACCCACGGCTCACGGGTATCCTGAAGCCGTTCAGGATATCCAGACCCTGATCAAGGCCATGAAGGTTGATAAAAAGATTGGACTGGATCTCGACACCATGGAGTACCAATACTAAATGGCGGACCATCAGGAATCATTACAAGGCAGCAAACCCGCTGGAAAATCCAGATACTCGTTTTTCTTAGGGTGTGTCATGCCTATCAAGATGCCATGGGCTGAGTCTGCTATCATGCAGACATTGCCAAAACTCGGTGTTGACCTAGAGTACCTGAAAAAGGCAACCTGCTGTCCGAGAGCCGGGGTATGGATATCTGTTGATGAACGGGTCTGGCTTACTCTCGCATCATATAACCTTCTCCAGGCAGAAGGGGATGGTCGTGATGTCATGGCCTCATGTAATGGCTGTTATGTCACCCTGTACGAGGCAAACAAGCTCCTCAAAGAGAATCCTGAGAAGTTAAAAGAGACCAACGAGTACCTGGCAAAAACCAATAATCATTATAATGCTTCCATCAGGGTCAGGCATCTTCTTGAAGTCCTGTATGAAGAGGTAGGGGTTGATCGAATCAGCCGGGAGACAAAAAAGGTTCCAATCAGGGTGGCTCTTCATCCAGGCTGCCATATGAGGATCTTTGAGGATGGGCGACTTGTCAGGTATTTTACCGAGCTTACAACTTCTCTTGTCAGTGAAGTAGTCTCGTATCAAGAAGAGCAGATGTGTTGTGGTCTGCAGGCAAATCTCGCAGACAGGAAATTTGCAACATATGAACGTGCAAAAAGAAAGTTTGACGCAATAAAAGCACTTAATGTTGACGCCCTTGTGATTGTATGTTCTGGATGCTATGACCAGTTTGAAAGGGCGGTCCAGATTCTAAAGAAAGAGATTGGGTATGATTTTGATCTCCCTATCATCCACCTTGCCGAACTCCTTGCACTCTCCATGGGTATTGGTCCTGATGAGTTTGGCATGAAGTATCTGCGGACAGCGCCGGTTGACTCGATCATCGCAAAATGGGAGAGTGACCGAAGATGAAACCATACTTCATCGTCTCGATGATCGTCCTTGTGATTAGTGTAATTGGGGCCATATTTCTGCCTGACCAGAACGGCTCACCAATCCTCCTCTTCCTGTTTGCTGAGTTAGCTTCGCTAGTCTCGTTTTATGTTTTCTTCTCTGTGATAATCCCGACCCTCATTCCTGAATACAGGAATGTGGATGAGAACTTCAACTGTGGCGCAAGTGAGATCTACCTCAACCAGGACGAAATCTACACGTTAGAATCACCTTTTGGGAGCGTGCGTGATGAGTGAGAAGAAGCTCTCACTCGATGTTACCGAGATCGAATCAGAGCAGGTCAGTAGTGAAGTGTCTGCATATCTGAACAAAGGGGCACGGATGATGTATGCCTCTGCAGTTGATATGGGGGTTCCGGGGATCAGGATTGATTATTACTTTACCTTTGATGACGAGATTCCGAGTCGGAATCTTGCTCTCCGGACATATATCAACAGGAAAAAACCGATCCTAGAGTCAGTAACACCACTCACCCCCCTTGCAGACTGGGCAGAGAGGGAGATGATTGAGTTTTTGGGTGTTCAGGTGAAGAACCATCCGGATCCAAGGCATCTCTGGCTTCCACTGAACTGGGATGATATGTATACCAGTACCCATCATCAGGAGGATACTCAAAGTGAGAGAGTAAATACAAGCCCGATCGCTCACCCGCCTTCTGATAATATCCTGACCAAACATCTTTCAGTGGTGCCGTACGGGCCATATCATCCTGCGTTGATAGAGAGCAATTACCTGAAGATGTCAGTTGAGGATGAGGTCGTCAAGGATGCAGATCTGAAACTTGGCTTCAATCATCGCAGTGTCATCAAGCTCATGGAGCGACGTGATTATTACAAGGATCTCTTCCTGGCAGAGCGAATCTGCGGGTTTTGTAATGTTCATCACTCTCTCACCTTTGCCCAGTGTGTAGAGGATATTGGAGATATCACAGTTCCCAAAAAAGCCAGATATGTACGGACACTTCTTGGTGAGATGGAGCGGATGAAAAGTCACATCCTGGCAATCGGTCTCATGGGCGATCTGACCGGATTTCGAACCATGTTAATGCATGCCATAAGAATCCGTGAAGATATTCTTGACAGCCTAGAGATCATGTCAGGTCAGCGGATCAGTCATGGTATAATCACCCACGGGGGCATCAGAAACGATGTGACCCCGGTCCACACCGATGTCATCCTCTCAAAACTTCAGAATCTTAAGAAAGAAGTCCCTGAATACTTTGAGCAGTGCCTTGCTAATGATGTGTTCACAGGAAGGCTTCATAAAACCGGTTTTCTCACCCCGGATGTAGCCCGAAAATCCGGCGCAGTTGGTCCCATTGCAAGAGGGAGTGGCCTTAACGTGGATATCAGGAAGAACCTCCCCTATGCAGCGTACGAGGAGGTGGACTGGGATATTGTTACTGAAAACGGGGGAGACTGTTATGCACGGATGCAGGTGAGAATGAGGGAAGTTCTCATGTCCCTTCATATCTGTGAGCAGTGTTGCGATGTGATACGATCAGCCCCATCTGAACTGGTCACCCAGGTGAATGAACTGCCATGTGGTGAAGGATTCTCAAGAACTGAACCACCTAGGGGAGAACTCCTTTATCACGTAGCTTCAAACGGAACAAACACCCCTGACTTTGTCCGTCTGCGGGTTCCCACCTTTCCAAATGTCAGGATCATGCTGAACCTGATCAAGGGAAGTGTCATAGGTGATGTTCCAGTGATCATCGGCAGTGTTGATCCCTGTTTCTCATGCACTGACCGGGTAACAACAGTAAACACAGTAAAACCTTCAGTGCAGGGTGGTAAAGGATCATGACGGAGTTATTCTGGATAAATCCATTCATAGCTCTTTTTATCGGTATTCTCATCTCTTTTTTGTTCAGAAAAATCAATGCCAGGATCCAGTCACGCAGAGGTCCGGTGATCAGGGTTCCCCCGGCCTGGCGTGACATCAACAGGACAAAGATCTTTCAGCCGCTCTATGATATTCTCAAACTCTTTTCAAAAGACACTTTTATTCCAGAGAAAGCTAGTTCACTATTCATCATAGGGCCGGTTATGGCTCTTGTGTGTGCAGTGCTGGCAACATTATTCGTCCCTATTGCCGGGATCTCGTTTGACTACTCATATGGCCTGGTTGTTCTGATTTACCTGCTCATGGGTGAGATTCTCTGTGTAATTGTCGGTGGAATCACCAGTGGGTCCCTGTTTGCGGTAATTGGGGGTGTCAGGGAGATCGAACTGATGCTCACAAATGAGATTCCTTTTATTCTAGGGACATTTGCTCTTGCCATATCATACGACTCCCTGTCCGTGAATGACATGATGGGTTTCAACCTGATAACCAATCCATTCGCAGCAATAGTTGTGTTTCTTTCGATTCTCGTAAAACTGCACATAAAACCGTTTGACATTTCAGATGCAGAATCAGAGATTGTGAGCGGTCTGACTACTGAATACAGCGGAAAATTGCTTGGTATAATCGAGATTACAAAGCAGATGATGGCCTTTGTCCTGATCGCACTTTTTGCTGACCTTTTCCTTTGGGTTCCATCATCAGGAGTAGGCGCCTGGGTGGTTTTCTTAGTTGGTGTAGGATTCACCTCTGTCATGATCGCTATGGTTCATTCCCTGTTTGGAAGGTTCAGGATAGATCAGGCTACCTGGTGGATGCTTCGGGTGCCACTGGTTCTTTCAGTTATTGCGGTATTCTGGGCAGCAGCCTGGAGGTATGTACTATGAAACTGTCCACAAAGATACGGGCTTTTTGCGGACTAGCCTCAAATCTGTTTCATAAACCAGTTACTGTCCGTGAGTCATTCGGTTTTATTGCTTACCTGTCCAGGGGACTTCCCCGCCGTGATGCAATCAGATGTACAGGATGCGGGGCATGCAATGAGCGGTGCTCAAGCGGGGCAACAAGCATCACCGACCATGATGGTATGAGAACTGTATCAATCGACAGTCTCAGGTGCATCTTTTGTGCACGATGTGCAGATATCTGTCCAGAAGGGGCATTAGATCTGTATTTTGGAACAGTTCATCATGATAAGGATATGAGTGGAGCAGCAGGGACAATAGAGCATGTTGCCACTTCTGACATGAGCAGGCAGTGCCTGCATGATCATGATCTTGATCTGTCTGCATCTGTTCAATATGCAAAAGCCATAAGTCTCTCTCATAGATTGGAGGATAAGAGTGTCACGGTTGATACGGTTCTTCCCCTGCAAAAGTGCAGGTTCTGCGGTGAGGAGATGCCTGTTACAGAAAAATTATTGCAGGTGATAGCAGAAAGGATGCTTGCCCACCTGAAACCTGAAACAGCCGAGGTTGTCAGAAAGGATCTTGAGTTGTATCTGACAGCATGCATTTCATGCAGGCAGAAACTCAGTGTGAAATGGAACACCCACCCGAGGAAGTTTATATGAGTCTTTCAGGCACCTTCCTCAAGAAATCCCCCTGGGTGTATCATGCACATGCCGGGGGTTGCAATGGGTGTGACCTTGAGATTCTTGCCAGTTTCGCCCCCCGGTATGACCTTGAGCGGCTTGGGATAAAATTGGTTGCATCTCCGAGATTTGCGGATATTTTGCTAGTTACGGGTCCTGTTCCCCTTCACACAAAACCATTTCTAGAGCGGATCTATGCCCAGACTCCAACACCTAAAAAAGTGGTTGCCATGGGTGCCTGCGGATGCTCTGGCGGGGTATTTGTTGATAATGAGAATTACTCTATTGCAGGTCCTGTGGAGAAGATAATCCCGGTTGATGTGAGGATTCCAGGGTGCCCGCCAAAGCCGGAAGCAATCGTTGATGGAATCCTGAAAGCGATGAGAATGTTCTGACATGGAAGGAAAGAGATGTTAGATTATTATGCCCTTGTCCCGGTTCTGCTCCCGATTCTCGGGGGTATTCTCCTCTACCTGCTGCTTGGATTCTCTGAGAGAATTCAGCGGAGTTTTATCGTATGTTTCATGGCTCTTCTCTTTGTGATGAATCTTCTCTACCTCATCGCATTACAAAGTGGGAAGATTGATCCAGCAGCAGTGGGTCCAATAGTGCTTGATGCTCCCGGGATATTCATCTCAACTCTTGTGGCCTTCCTTGGAACAATGGTTCTCGTTTACTCATTCCTGTATCGCAAAAACAACCACTTTGACTCCACATTTTTTATCCTCTACTTTGTTCTTGCCGGAATGATGTGCGGTATGGCATGCACCTACAATGTACTGGTGATGCTGGTGCTCCTTGAGGCTGCGACCGTCACGAGTGCAGTTCTCATCCTGTTTGGCAGGACAAAGCGTGCGATCAAAGCCACTTACATCTACCTCGCAATCAGCATCTTTGAGGTTATCCTCGTCATCTACGGAGCATTCATCCTGTACAGCAGTACCGGAACACTGGATCTCAGGTACATGAATATCTCCCTGTTATCGTCAGGAGATATCACCCTCCTTGCACTCCTGTTTCTCTTTGGGTTTGGAACAAAAGCAGGGCTGCTTCCCCTTGGAAGCATCTGGCTTCCCCCTGCCCATGCAGATGCTCCAGCAGCGATCAGTGCAACAATGTCAGGCATACTCATCAAAGCAAGCGTTGTTGCCATGGTCAAGGTGATGTACCCCTTCTTCCTGATCTCAAACGGTGAGATGCTGATGTTCATTGTTACCTTTTTCGGAACTCTGAACATGGTTCTCGGAGGTGTTATGGCACTCTTCTCCTGCCACATCAAGCGTCTCCTCGCATGGAGCAGTATCAGCCAGATCGGGTACATTGTTGTAGGGTTTGGGCTGGCAACCCCTGTTGCAATATACGGCTCACTGTTTCACATCCTCAACCATATGCTCTTCAAAGGGAGTCTCTTCCTGATTTCAGGTGTGCTCCTGTATCAGGTGCATACTCTCCAGATCAAAAAGATGGGTGGACTTGGAAAAGGAATGCCTCTAACTGCCATATCATTTCTTGTAGCATCGCTTGCCATGTCCGGAGTGCCGTTTCTGAACGGTTTCATCAGCAAGGAACTGATCTATGATGGGTCCATAGATGCAGGATTCCCTGTTGTTTTCTCGCTCCTGGGACTTCATTTCACTATCATCAGCATATTTGGCTGGATCACCAGTATCGTGATCTTTGTCACACTGATGCGGGCGTTTTACCAGATATTCCTGGGCACACCCCATGATTTGAAGAGGGAACTGCATGATCCACCGCTCTACATGATTATTCCGATTGTAACCATGGCAGGGCTATGTATTATCATCGGTCTTTTTCCTGATCTGGTGTCAGGTACCCTGCAGTATATTGCACAGGTTCTCTTTGAGATGAGAGGATAATGAGAGCTCCCATAATCCTGATCTCTCAATGATTCCACCATCCGGTTTTCAATCAACTCTTGCTTCCCTGATTGGCAATATTGATCCTGATCAGATAGTATTTGTCGGAGTGGGAAATCGGATGCTCGGAGATGATGGAATTGGCCCTGTTCTTCTCGATCTCTTGAGTGTTAATGTATCTCATACCGTGGATGTGGGAGTTACGCCTGAGGAATATACCGGGGTTATCAGGCGTTTGAACCCATCAGTCATCGTATTTCTTGATGCTGCGGATTTTGGAGCTGAACCGGGGCAGATGAAGATAATCATGGCTGAAGAGGTGTCAAAGGTCAGGATTAGCATCCACAAGATCTCACTTGAAATTCTCATGGAATATCTGAAATCAGAGACCGGAGCAGATGTCTTTATCATTGGCATTCAGCCTGCAGAGATATCGCATTCATCCACTCTTTCTCCACCTGCAAGCCAGGGAGTCCAGGAATGTGCAGAGGTAATTACCTCTCTCCTAAATAAGGAAAAATGA
>NZ_DATMYY010000307.1:0-5116 GCF_035560735.1 Methanospirillum sp. | reverse complement strand
TTTTTTACCGTCTGGACTGATTCAGACTGGCCTGATCAGTATCTTCCCCCAAATGTCAGAACAGTTGCCTAATACGATTTTGAAAAAAAGGGGGACAGGGTCATCCCATCACCATCTGTTTATTGATCTCTGCGAATACTGTACTATGGATGGATCATTTAGGATCGGACGGCTCTTTGGAATTCCGGTAATGATACATTTCACCTTTCTTCTGATAATTCCAATATTTGCCTGGCTTATAGGGACCGATATCACGTATACAGTCTCGATGGTATCTGATCTCTTTCACATTCAGATAGATGATCAGTTGATCACCCAGGGATACATCCCCTATCTTCTCGGGTTTGTAATAGCATGCGGACTTTTTCTGGGCGTTTTTATTCATGAACTCGCCCATTACCTTATCGCACGCAGGGCAGGAATTGCAATCAGCAGTATCACACTTCTGTTTTTCGGAGGTGTTGCATCAATTGATGACCGGGAAACCGATCCGCGGGTTGAGTTCTGGATGGCCCTTGCCGGACCGGTTATGAGTCTGGCCCTGGGTTTAATATGCGTCGCATTGCTCTATGCCTCCCCTTTCCTCATTAATAATCCGGCAATTGCCGGAGTGGTTATGTATATATGGGGATATCTGGCAATTTTGAACATCCTTCTCTTTATCTTCAACCTTCTCCCGGCTTTTCCAATGGATGGTGGACGCGTTTTGCGGGCATATCTTGCGCTCAGAATGCCCCTGCATAAGGCAACCAGTATCGCATCCACAGTGGGGAAAGGATTTGCAGTCATATTTGGCCTCATCGGTCTCGTCATCTTCTCCCCGATTCTTATCCTTATTGCCTTCTTTATCTACATCGGGGCAGGACAGGAATCCGATGTTACCAGGTATAAATTCCTGCTGAGGGATGTCACAACAAAAGAGATTATGTCTAGGCCGGTCATTTCGGTGCAACCGGGCGTGCCACTCACAGAAGTGATATCCCTGATGTACCAGACCAAACATCTTGGGTTTCCAGTCATTGACCGTGGATACCTGGCAGGGATTATAACCCTGGATGATCTCTCACGAGTCTCATCTATTGATCGTGATGCTATGCAGGTAAAAGATACAATGACCAGGGATGTCATCACCCTGGCACCCGAGGCCCCGGTTTTTGATGCACTCAGGATCATGACCGAGTACAACATCGGCAGAATACCTGTGATCGAAAACGGTTCAGTTATCGGAATTATCACAAAATCAGATATCTTCACAGTGATGGAACTGCGGGAGATGTAAATACAAAAAGGTCAGAAGGAAGCCTGACTCCAGCTGCTTTTTCAAGTGACTCCAAAGTATTGAAGGGACGTTTTGCAAGAATCCGGGCTTGAGCAGATTTGGAAAGCCCGGGTATCCATTTGATAACTTTTGCAGGGAGGTCATTGATCGGGATAGGCCAGGGCAGACCGGTTACTGAACGCATTCCATGATCCACAATAACCACGTCCAGGATTGTTTTGACCGGGATCTTCAGAGGTATACCAACCAGGATGGGATAAGAACCAAGTTGTCTTCCAAATGAGGTCTCACCCGATTCTTCAATGATGACATGATGCAATACAGTCAATACCGGGTAGACCTTTCTGAGCATCGGAAGGTCAAACCTCTTACGTACATCTTCTTTAAACTGGCGAAAGAGTCGCTCATCAACCGGAAGGGAATGTTCTGACCATGCACGGGTTCCCTCAAACGGCATAAGCTGCCTTATATTTACTCTTCTGACAAGAAGGTTCTCTTTTATTACTCTCTCTAAAAACTCCCTGTTCAGGCGGTAGGTGTCTGTAGTCTCACCGGCTAGTCCGCAGATGAAATTCAAACCAGGGAGCAGATGAGGTATTCCATTATCGCGAGAGCCACCGACTTCATTGACAATCCTGATTGCCTCCATCACCATATCAGGTTCAGCCTTGAGATTGTTGGCTTTGACAACAGCAGGATCAGCGGTCTCCATCCCAAATGCTGCAACATCGCCGGGAGTATGACCTTTGACAATAACAGAAAGCGCCTCTCTTGAAGCATCTGGATGTCGTGCAATTGTTCCCGGGTTGATGTTATCTATGTGCAGGGTCTGGAGCTCATGTGCAGCAGATCGAATTCCAGCAAATAAATCGTCAAGAATTTCAGGCCTTGGGACTGGAAACTCTCCAGACCCAGCCTGATATGTGAGCAGATCCGGTTGTCGGCCGAGTCTTAAATGCCGAACTCCTTGATCAGAGAGGGCTTGCACTTCTGCTTGGATCCCGGTAATATCCCGGTATACAGGTTTACCATAAAATGGTTCGGTGCAGAATGAACATCCTCCGGACTCTGCATGTGAACAGCCGCGTGAAGTCTCGAGCTCACAGAGAACATACGGATAGAGGGGATGATCTCTGACAATACCAGCACCGGCAACTGCCCATTCATCCTCAACAGAGTACGAATGGGAAGCGACAGAGTCTGATCCATCCAGGATTGAATCCAGAGCCATGGCAGGAGATCCATGTAGCAGATGATCAAATCCGAACTCCTCCTGGCGCGTGGCTTTCATTCCTCCTCCTGGAGAGGAACCAAAAAGAACCGGACCGCCCAGATACGTAGTGGGATTTCGAAGAGACGATCCAATCTGCCTGATATCAGTATATCCAGCAGGAGTTCCCCCAAGGTATTTGCCAGGGACCGTCACCCCGGCAATCATCACAACAATATCAGATTGGTCTGCCCGTGCGAGAAAGGTATGATCTGCTCTTACCTGATCAATGGTGCAATACCTAACAGAAAACCCGCGGGATGTGAGCACACCGGCTACAGTTCTAATATAAGGTGAGATATATGGTGGAACCCCAAGGCAGGCCGGTTCGTCGACATACCCATCAATGATCCAGGCTTCAGCAGTCATATCCGATTTCAGAAAGAAGTCTGCGTGCCCAGATTAATTTTCCTTTTTTCACAGGTGTTACAGACTGATCATCACAATCAAACCCGAGAAGATGTATTTCAGACGCCCCACAGTCCCGGGCCATGTATACCGCTCGATCACCGTCTGAAAAACCACCAAAATTGTGGATATTCTGAAAAGGCCGCCCTTGAGTCGTAAGGATCAACGGACCGGAAAATTTAGGGACCCAAGTTTTAATCCTGGGAATATTGTCTCCATGTGCATGAACAACCAGTATCGTTCCATTATTATTAAGATCAATCGCGTATTCATCAATCCCATCGAGATCTGTTACGATGACAGCAGGTCTCACACCGCATGAGAGCAGGACGCTGGCAGCTGCATCTGCAGCGATAACCATGCCGATTAATTTATCTGCCAGCACCTGGCCTTTTAAACAGGGAGCATTTCCACAGACAGTAACAGGATGTCCGGCTATCAGGTTTACAAGAACACTGGTTGCATCGGCAGATGAAAGATCAGCGGCTACATGCGCTGCCCGTTCATCTTCAGCAGGATCAAAAGAGAAGTATTCACATATCTCATGGTAGAGTGGCTCCCAGTATTCATACCTCACCGGTCTCGTCCTCCAGCAACCCGACAAGCCGGTAGAAGTTCTGCAGGATCGGCTCTATAACCATTTCAAGAAGTCCTTTCTTCTCCCGCACTGATGAGAAGACATGGAGCGGAATACTTGCTGCAGCCATTGTAGCATGACCACCGGCATCGCCGAGATCAGAAAAGGCTTCGCTCATTACATTCCCCAGGTTCAATCGAAGATCCCGGTTACGACCAGACATAATGATCGCATCATCAGTAATTCCGTACACAAGAGCCGTGCTTATACCTTCCAGGTTGATGAGCAGATCAGCAGCCTGTGGAAGGGCATCACGGTTGCGAACATATCCGACATTTGAGAAGAGATAGCCATTCTTTGTTTTGCGGTTATTGATAGCATCCCCAATGATATCGATTGTCTCATGAGCATACTGGGGTGACATGATCTTCTCAAGCAGGTCTTCATCACTGTACTTGAGGAGAAATGCCGAATATTCAAGATCCCTGGGAGTCACATTCCTTCTGAACTGCTTTGTATCAGCCCTGATTCCATAGAGCAGGGCGGTTGCAACCATCTGGTCCGGTTCAATTTCCAGTTCTATCAGATATTCTGTCAGAATAGTAGCGCAGGCTCCCGCACTCTGCCTGACATCAACAAAGGGTACCCGGACGACACTTCCGGCCTGAGGTTCATAATGATGATCGATGATGATATCAACAGGAGTTGTTGGAAGCAGACCGTTGTTGATGCCCGGTCCTTTACTGTCAACAAGGGCAAGATGGGAACACTCTGCCAGAGTTTCAGGGCGGACTTTCTCCATCTTGATATCAAGAAGGTTTACGAGTGTCCTGTTCTCCTGGTGACCGATGATCCCATCGTACAGGATATGAGTTTCAAGTTGTGGGTTCGCCTTTTTTGATATTGCAGCCAAAGCCATGGCACTTGATATTGCATCCGGATCAGGATTTGTATGGGTGACGATTCCCAATGTCCCGGTCCAGGAACTTATGATATCAAACAGTTGCTTGGAAAGATGATGCTTTTGAAATTTCTGAAGATGATCTATTGCAGCTGATGCAACAACCTGCTGTGGGTACAGGACCAGGTCAGCACCTTCCTGTATGAGATCCTTCTCACTGATAGGGTCAACCGCACGTGCAACCACATGAACCCGCGGGTATTTTTCCCTGATAGTCCGCATAGCCACACTGTTTGCATCGTGGCTATCGCTGACGACAAAAGCGACATTAAAATCTGCGATACCATGGAGCATATCGGCATCGAGCATATCACGCAGGAATGCCTCTATCTTCTGTTCCCTCAGCTCCTGAACCCGTTCGGGATTATTATCCATGCAGAGGAGTCTTCCGCCTTCCTTTTTGAGCTCCTCCAGAATAAGATACCCCACACTCCCGCACCCGCAGATCAGATAGGTTCTGTTGCCGGGAACTCCCGGGAGGCGATAATCCTGCATAACACTATTATATTAAGCGTTTATACGTTTAAACCAGGGCACGAAATATTTTTATTGTAGATATACTAACATGTTATGGCACAAGGGCTTGTAGCTTAGTCGGTAGAGCGACAGACTCTTAATCTG
>NZ_DATMYY010000306.1:0-12863 GCF_035560735.1 Methanospirillum sp. | reverse complement strand
ACGTATTTGCATGGCAAACAACCATAAACCCCCACTCATATTTACATCTCAACAGACTTAACGAGGGAGTTGAGATCACACGACAGATCGAAACCAGGGAGATCAGCAGTACCAGGAACTACTCAACCAGGTAAATGATATTGTCTTCAGAATGACAATACAAGGAGTTTTAATTGAGGTAAGTCCATCAGTCACCAATATCCTTGGTTATGTCCCGGAAGAATTGATTGGAAAAGAGATTACTCAGTATGTAAACTCTGTCTCTATTGAGAAGATCAAGGATGAAATTTCATACAAGATTGCCAATCCTTTAGAACTATCAAGATACGAGCTTCCGATACAGGCAAGTGATGGTAGAGAAGTCATCTGTGATATAAACACCAGACTAGTAAAAGAGCTGGGCATCAGCCCGAGATCCTCGGGATTATCAGAGATACCACTGAAAGACGAAAGATGGAAGATCGCATCAGGGCCAGTGAGCAAAAATACCGTGATATATATGAAAATGCAATTAAAGGGATATTTCAGACCACAATAAACGGTGAGATCCTCAGTATCAATAACTCATTTGCACGGGTTTATGGATATGAAACATCAACAGACTTCATGAACAAGGTACAAAATATTAGCAGTACCTATGCCAATCCAGGTGACAGGCAGGGTATTCTCAAAGCCATAGATCAACACAGATCAATCAAAAACATCCACGTGGAGGTTTTGCGATGCAATGGCGAAAAGAGATGGATATCCCTGAATGCACGAAAAGTATCCGGCTCATCCGGGGATTATATTGAAGGCTCAGTTGTTGATATCACTGAAGAAATCCTGCTGCGAAAGAATCTCGAAGAGAAAGAGAGAATATACAGGCTTCTTGCAGAGAATGTGTCAGATGTCATCTGGACCGCTGACATTAATATGAAGCTTAATTATATGAGTCCGTCAGTTTATGGACTCCTGGGATACAGCCCGGAAGAGGCACTAAACTGGCTGATGAGAGAACAAAACATCTGCAAATACGGGGAAGAGTTGTAAGAAAGGGAGATGGTGAGGACCTGATAGTCGGTACTGTGCAGGATATTTACAGAACGAATGATACTTGAGGATGAGCGGAGACAGTTGATAAAACAGATTCAACACAATATCGCAGAACTCGCGATCCTCAACGATGGGATACGAAACCCGCTTGCCATTATCGAGGCTGTGCTTGAACTAAAATTAGGTAACTTCCACAGTGAAATTCTCACACAGATCTCAAGAATAGATTCAATGGTAACCCAGCTCGACAAGCGATGGGCTGAATCTGAGAAGATTTTCTTATATCTACAGAAACATAACGGGATCAGTTAAAAGGTACAAGATCAAAAAACCAAACAAAACTTATTAATCACTCGCCACCTGACGCTGTTTCATGAAGAGCCAGTACTGGATCATTCTTGTCGTCATTGTCCTGCTCATCGGGATAGGCGTTGGTACATTATTCACTCCAAAGGCACCCACCTTCACTGTCAAGGGGGCAGAGATCAATTCAGTCAATCTCTCTGCAATTGGTCTTTCGTTTATTATTGATGTTGATAGTTCTTATCCAGTTGCTATTCCAATTAAATCGCTTACATATACCGTATCATATCAGGGAAGAGAAGGCCCAATAGAATTGGCATCAGGTGAAAAGAAGGGAATAATGATCAAACCAGGTAAAGACGAACTGGTCATTCCTGTACTGGTCTCAAATCCATCCATCGTGAAAACTGCATTTGAAGTGTTACGAACAGGGGAGATCAGGTTGATTATCAACGGAAATGTAACTCCTGACTTCTTTGGTGTCGCTCCGGCTGTGCCATTCAGTAAAGAGGTGGCAGTTCCGGTAAAACTTGGTGATATTAGTGGAGGTATAATCTCCAGTGTAGGGTCATTAGCAGGATCACTCCTTTCCACTCAGTAACCCCGGATAATTTTTCCGGGCACTCTCTTTTTTAAGGCAATTAACCCGAAAGGGGCAACTTAATGGCATATATTACTATGCCATGCAAAACCGATAGAATTATGGTAACATCTGTTAGAGTACCTATTCTCTATCCCTGCTTGGATAACAGGGAGAAGAGGAGGGATAATTCTGAAGGGAAAAATTGGAGAAAGGATCTCATTTTTTTTAAATAATGCGACAATAGGACGGAAGATACGGATTATCTGTCTTATACTTGTAATCATACCAGTCCTCACTCTCGGAGCCATTGCATACACCAGTGCCTACAACGCAGTATACAGTGATATCAGTCAGAACCTTGGAAATCAGGTTTCTGACATGAAGGATGAAAGCGCGACTGTATACAACCTTACCCAGAATAAGGTGAATGACGATCTTAATATCCTGAAAAATTCGTTTTATTCTAAAGGAACTCCAGAGATCAGTGATGGAAAACTGATACTTTCATCAGGATCCTCCCGTTATGTGGTGAATGATAATTTCGATATCGTTGACGGGGTGCAGAAACTGGTTGGCGGGGCTGCAACAATATTTCAGAAGGAGGGTGACAAGGCAGTCAGGATTTCCACTAACGTCATTGGAGATGATGGCAAACGGGCAATCGGCACAACCGTATCTCAAGCGGTATATGATGCAGTCATCAACAAAGGTGAGACCTACTACGGAACGGCAATCGTTGTAGGTAAACCATACATCACCGCTTACGAACCTATCAAGAATGCAAAAGGGGAAATCGTTGGAATCCTGTTTGTCGGTGTTGAAGAGAATGCGACGGTAGGTGTGCTCAAATCTCAGATCAAATCAAAGAAGATCGGGGAGAAGGGGTACATGTACGTCCTTAACAGTACCGGGTATACCATTCTTCACCCAACAAATGAAGGGAAGACTGACGCAGATCTCCCCTTTATCAAAGAGATCATCACCAAGAAAAACGGTTTTATATACTACAATTATAACGGGGTTGAAAAAGTCGCTGCATACGCATATTATCAGCCCCTTGACTGGATCATAATCGCAAATGGATCCCTTTCCGACTTTATGGGCCCGTTAGATGCTATCAGGAACACCATCATTCTTGTGACCATACTCGGTGTCATCGCAGGGGTCGCTATCTCATACTGGTTTGGAAACTCAATATCAAGGCGGATGAACGAGCTCGTCAGGGTTTCTGAGCAGATTACCAAGGGAAACCTTTCAGTCAGCATCAATGAATCAGCAAATATGGATGAGATTGGGATCTTAAACAGATCCTTCCTTGAGGTTATCAGAACATTTGAGCGATTCAGGGATGAAGTTCAGACGATCAGTTCTGCTGCTGCAGAAGGAAATCTGAATGTACGGGGAGATTCATCTAAATTCCAGGGTGACTATGCCCTTATCATCGGTGGAGTAAACAAGACTGTTGACGCGATGGCAATACCAATCAAAGAGGCGATGAGACTTTCAGGCGAATATGCAAAAGGAGACTTTTCAGCACGGGTTGACCCATCACTGCAGCTCAAAGGCGAGTTTCTCACCTTCAGGGATGCTCTTAACACCATAGGTACTGATATCTCCGAAGCGATCACCAAGGTCAAGCAGCAGGTCGAGGAACTGGCAGGTGCAATGGGCCTTGTGGGGGCTAATGTGGATTCTGTGACCAGTGGAATCGTAGAGGCACACCACAGTATTGAGGATGTTTCGGCAGGTACCGGCCAGGTAGCCCAGATCGCAGGTGCAGTCAACACACTGGCAGACCACTGCGGCAACAGTACCAGACAGATCATGAATGCAATGCAGGATCTCGCAACTACTGTGTCTGAAGTCGCTACCAAGATGAATGATGTTACATCCCTGACAGGAAGTGCATCCGAACTTTCAGGACGCGGCAAGGTGGTTGCAGGAAAGGCTGAAGCCGGAATGCAGGGTATCATGCATTCATCTTCTGACATTGAACGGATGGTTACTGATATCAACAACCAGATGAGCGAAATAGGAAGAATTGTAGATATTATCAGTTCGATAGCTGAACAGACAAACCTACTCGCTCTTAATGCTGCTATAGAAGCTGCACGGGCTGGGGAGGCAGGGCTCGGATTTGCTGTTGTTGCCGGTGAAGTCAAGGATCTTGCAACCGGTTCACAGAAATCTGCAGAAAATATTGCCTCAATTATCACAGCCCTGCAGCAGAAGACAGCACTTATCACGGATGCAGTGAAGGTCTCGCTTACAGAGGTGAAGAATGGCGATGAGGCAGTAGGAGAGTCGCTTGCCATATTCAACGATATTGTCGGATCCATATCAGAGATAGACAAGAACATGAACGAGGTTGCAGCATCGAGCCAGGAACAGGCTGCCTCTGTTGAAGAAGTTACCGCTACTGTTCATGAATTTGGGGACATGGTCCAGCAGACTGCAAAGGAGTCAGTTGGACTGGCAGCAGCAAGTGAGGAGTCTTCAGCAGCGGTTGACCAGATCGTCACCATGATCGACCAGGTAAACACCTCTATGGATGAGATTCGGAGTGTCATAATTAAGGCCCTTGAGTCAACTAAGTTTATCGAGGAAGAGATGAGCAAATTCAGAATCTGATTATAAGGTCAGAACCTCCCTTCTCCCGCCTATTTATCGGACTTTAACACCAATGTGTTCTGACCGTGATCTCGTCTTCTACCAGGCCGGTTTTCTTCGTCCTTGCTGCAGCATTTCTCTTTGGCTCTTCTACATCGATGGCTAAACTGGCACTGGCAGGTATAGCACCGATCACGTTGGCTAGTATAATCTATCTTGGAAGTGGAGGAGGAATGGCAGTATACCGGCTTTTCCGCTACTTTCGCGGAATTGCTGTAGAAGATCCACCACTTACCAGAAGTTCTATTCCCTGGGTTATCGGAGCTTCATTCTTCGGAGCTGTACTTGCAACAACCAGTCTTACACTTTCACTTCGCACCGTTACAGCCTGGGAGGCGTCAGTCCTTCTCAGCTTCGAAGCTGTTGCCACTGCACTGGTTGCAAGGGTTATATCAGGAGAGAGGGCAGGACCGAGGGTTTGGACAGCACTCGGATGTATCACTCTCGCCTGTATAATCCTTGCCTGGAGACCGGACCAGATGCTCGGGATCTCCATAGGAGCGGTCGGGATCCTTTTTACCTGTCTCTGCTGGGGTGTTGACACCAGTTGCTCACGTCAGATTGCTGGTAGAAATCCGCTTGAGATTGTGATGTATAAAGGTCTCTTTGCCGGAGTGATCACCTTCGCAATTTCCAGGGTCATCGGTGAACCGCTTCCGGGAGCGGGTCCCGCAGTAGTAGCGGCGATCATAGGTATGACCGGGTTTGGCGGTCTGATGACATTCTGTTTTCTGAGAGGGCTCAGGGATCTAGGTCCTGCCCGAACCGGCTCCTTCTTCGGGATAAATCCGGTATTTGGGATCATTGTTGGTCTGGTGATATTCAGGGACATTCCAGGTTTGATCTTCATCCCTCCTGTCGGCCTGATGCTCACCGGAATCGCAATCCTGCTGACTGAGCATCACAATCATTTACACCGTCATTCTCCTGATGTGCATAACCACCGGCACGGGCATGACGACGGACATCATGATCATAAACACCCGAAAGGGATTCTTCCTGCTGGATTGGATGGATATCATACTCATCTTCACTCGCACCAGGATCTCATTCATGAACATGAACATACTCCGGATATTCATCATCAACACCAGCACACACACTAACATGATTCCGCCGAACACAGGTAGAACCATACTTCCTGCAGCGCAGGATTAAGAAGAATCCGGTCCAACCTATCAGCATGTTTGCAAAACGGATCGATAACCTGCCCCCGTACCTCTTCGCCCGCATCGATGAGATGAAGGCAAAGAAACGCGGTGAAGGGGTGGATGTCATCGACCTCGGAGTAGGGGATCCCGACCTTCCCACTCCGCCCCATATTGTGCAGGCACTCATTGATGCTGCACAGGATCCTGATAATCATCATTACCCCTCATACCTTGGGATGCAGGCATTCCGGGAAGCAGTTGCCGGATGGTATAAGCGCAGGTTCTCAGTTGACCTTGACCCATCATCAGAGATCATCTCATTGATGGGCTCTAAAGACGGGGTTGCCCATATC
This sequence comes from Methanospirillum sp., assembly GCF_035560735.1. Taxonomy (GTDB): domain Archaea; phylum Halobacteriota; class Methanomicrobia; order Methanomicrobiales; family Methanospirillaceae; genus Methanospirillum. The sequence continues at coordinate 6,768 of NZ_DATMYY010000306.1, read as the reverse complement.
CCTGAGGTACTCGTCAACCCGGGAGATTATGTCCTCGTGCCAAGCCCCGGGTACCCGGTATACTCCACCGGAGCACTCTTCTCAGAAGGAAAAGTTCACGAGATGCCACTTCTTTGTGAGAACAATTTTCTCCCTGACCTGGATTCAATTCCTTCAGAGATTGCAAAAAAATCCAGGCTCATGTGGATTAACTACCCAAACAACCCCACATCCGCTATCGCTCCGCCAAAATTCTTTGAAGAAGTTGTTCAGTTCGCCCGTGACAACGATATTGTGGTTGTTAGCGACAACGCCTACTCTGAAGTTTCTTTTGATGGATACAAAGCACCCTCATTTCTGGAGACCGACGGAGCATCAGAGGTTGGTATCGAGATGCACTCCCTTTCAAAGACCTATAACATGACCGGCTGGCGTATCGGAATGGCAGTCGGAAACAAGGAGATTATCAGAGGTCTTGGAGTCGTTAAGACAAACATTGACTCGGGAACCTTCAACCCGGTTCAGCATGCTGCGATTGCAGCCCTTTCAGGCCCGCAGGACTGTGTTGCAGAGGCCTGCTCTATTTACCAGGAACGCCGTGATGTCCTGGTCTCCGGGCTGCAGAAACTCGGATTTGATATTCAGGCACCAAAAGCAACATTCTATGTCTGGCTGAAAGTGGAGGACAGTATGGCAACCGCTGCAAAGATGCTCAACGAAGCAGGAATTGTCGTAACTCCGGGTATCGGCTTTGGAAAATCAGGTGAAGGATATGTCAGGTTCGCAATAACCAGGTCTGTTGACCGGATTCGTGAGGCAATCGGAAGGATGGAGTCGGTATCATGGTGATGACCCTTCCACCTCACCTCTCAGTCAAAGACCGACACCTGTGGATCGGCGGCTGTGATGCAGTAGAACTTGCATTCAAATACGGGACTCCTCTGTACGTTACAGACGAGGACCGGATAAGGGCTAACTTTCATGGATACAAAAAGGCCCTCTCATCAAGGTACCAGAGCATCAGAATTCTTTACGCTGCTAAAGCAAACGGGAACCCTGCAATCCTAAAGATCCTTGCAGAGGAAGGAGCAGGAGCCGATGTCTTCTCTTCAGGTGAACTCATCATCGCCCTGCAGGCAGGAATGAAACCTGAGTACCTCCTTTTCAACGGGAGTTCAAAGACCGAAGCTGATCACCGGCTTGCAGTCGAGAAGGGCGTCAGAGTCTCACTTGACTCAATCGACGAACTGATGCAACTTGACCGGATAGCAGGTGAGGCAGGAAAGATAGTTGAAGTCTCGTTCAGGGTAAATCCGGCTATTGATGTTCCAACCCATCCAAAGATTGCAACAGGGCTAGCCACCTCCAAGTTTGGAATTCCGGCAGCAACCATCACAGAGGCATATGCACAGGCTCTCGTATGCAAGAACGTTGTTCCGGTCGGAATACACTGCCACATCGGGTCGCAGATTCTTTCTGTCGAACCGTTTGCAAAAGAAGCACAAGTTCTGATGGAAGTCGTTGCAGAGCTTCACAAAATGGGAGTGAAATTCAAGTTTGTGGATCTCGGAGGTGGCCTCGGAGTCTGTTACGAGCACTATGGCGGACCTGCCCCTGCATTTGACGCCTATGCTGACGCAGTCATGCCAGAGATCATCTCAACCTTCACGAGACTTGGCATCTCTCCAGAGATCTGGATCGAACCAGGCAGGTCAATGGTCTGCGACTCTACGATTCTGCTCACAAAGGTCAATTCAGTGAAACAGGCACACAAAACATTTGTGAATGTGGATGCAGGGTTTAACACCCTGATCAGACCAGCTATGTATGATTCGTATCATGAGGTGATGGTAGCAAACCGTGCAGGAGAGGATCAGGCAGAAACCTACACCATAACCGGGCCGATATGCGAGACCGGGGATATCCTTGCCCATGACCGCAAACTCCCTGCAGTTCAGGCAGGTGATCTCATTGCTCTTCTTGATGCAGGCGCCTACGGGTACTCAATGGCTTCGCAGTACAACGGCCGGGGACGCTGCGCCGAGGTACTGGTAAAAGGGGATAGATCAGCCCTGATGCGAAGGGCAGAAACACTTGATGATCTTCTGGCAGCTGTGGTAACACCACCATGGCTGTAAAGCCTTTACTTTTTTTTCTGACTGAACCCTGCAGAATAACAAGAGAGGAGAAGACCTGTGGTCAGGTATCACTACGCACTTGTTGATGACCTGATCAGCAGGGAAGAGTTTGATCGCAGGATTGAGAAGAAGATCGAAGCCTGCGGTAACCTTGCTGATGAAGTAGCTGCCGCTCTTCTGGTAGTCAGGGATCTTGGCAGATCACATGTGAAGATCAAAGGGTTGCGGGGTCGATCTTCGCTCTTTTGTTTCTATGCAAAGATCCTTGCCTGCTCAGAGGTTAAGGAATTTGACCGGGCTGATGGAAACAAAGGACTTGTCGCACGGGTCACGGTTGCTGATGAGACAGGTCAGACAGACCTCGTCTTCTGGGATGAACAGGCTGCAGCGATTGGTGAGTCTTTTGAGGCAGGAGAGGTTGTTGAGGTTATCGGAAGACACGGGAAGAGCCTGAAGGAGATTCAGCCTCTTAACCTGAGAAAAACACATGTCGAGATAAACTGCGACATGAACCCGAAAGAACAGAAGCAGCCTGAACGAAAGGATATTGATCTGATGTTCATCAGCCTGCAGCCTGCCAAATCCTTTACCAGGAAAGACAATACCACCGGAGAGATGGTCAGTGGTATTGTAGGAGATGTAGGAGGAACAGCACGGCTGCTCTGCTGGGATGCAACAATGCTCTCTGGATTTACACCAGGGATGGCAGTACATGCAGTTGGCGTCCTTGAGAAAGAAGGGGATTTCGGGGGCAGGGAGATTGTAATCGATGAGAATACCCAACTCTCTCCTGCAGAACAGATGCCTGAAATTCCACACATCCCACTCGGAGAAGTGAAACCAGACCAGACAGTTACAATATCGGGACACTTTGTGCAGGTACTGCCACCCCGGCCGTTCACACGCAGGGACGGAACTTCTTCATGGGTAAGGAATGTGGGGATATCTGATGACACAGCCACACTCCCGGTAGTCCTCTGGGATGACGAAGCATCCCGGACGTTTCTCGCTGGAGAAAAGGTGATCATTTACCATGTGCCAGCACGGGTAGGGAGAACTGGCGAGACTGAACTTTCGGTGGGAAGAGGAAGTTGTCTGATCATTATTCCTGAAGGAGGAGAGAGGATCAGTATAGACGGAACCATCATCGAAAGTCCTGAAGGAAAGGTCATTGACAATGGCGTGCAGGCATTTTTGATCGAGGGACCATACCAGCATGGGACTGAGATCACTCTTCATGGAATCACGAGCGGAAAGAGGCTGTTTGTGGAGAGTGATGAGAAAACCGGGATATCTCCGGAGGTTGTGCAGACAGATCTCAAACAGTTTCTTCAGAGCCTCGAATCAGCCTGAAAAGATACTTTCACACGGTGATTTGCACGACTATATATTTATTGTGAGGATGAAATCCTGAATTCACCAGAAAATATCAGATTTATCCACTTTTTTTAGCACCTGAAATGAGATCCTGATACATGAACCGACCCAGATCTTAATTCTCAAAATCCACATACCGTATGAACTGATTTGAGGGAGAAACAAAGACCGTATCAGCCGTTTTTTGACAGGTTTATGATCCTGATGTTCATATTGCGAAAGTATTCAAAACACATAATTCAAGATAATTCAAGGATTCAGACCATTATTGGTCGAATAAGAGCAGTCCTGAATTCTATCATTTCACTTTCGCCCTGTTTCACTGAAGTTTAAATGTGGGTGTGAGTGATGGGTAGTGTAGGGATAGAACATTATGGCAGCAGAAGCATACCAACTTGAGGACATACCAGGCGTCGGACCAACCACTGCAGAAAAACTCCGCGAAGCAGGATACGAGAGCGTTGAAAAAATAGCACAATCAACAGCCTCCGAACTGTATGAATCTGCCGAGATCGGTGAGGCTACCGCTCGGAAGATGATCAAGTGGTGTATTGCTCAGACTTCTCCTGCTGAGCAGTCAGACAGTGAACCCGCCTCAGCAGACGCCGGTGTTGAGTTAGCGCCTATGAATACCAGAAGACTGGAAATCGAGGATATACCCGGTGTAGGGCCTGCAATAGCAGAAAAACTTCGTGATGGAGGATTCCTTACAATTGAAGGAATTGCAACAGCTACTCCATCAACACTCTCGGAGGCCGCTGAGATTGGTGAATCAACCGCCAAGAAGATGATCAAGTGGTGCAGGGAGCAGGCAGACATAGGGGGCTTCAAGACCGGCACAGAGGTCTTTGAGGCACGGCTTCTCATCAAGAAACTCAGGACCCTGGTTCCTGAAGTAGACGAACTCCTGGGAGGCGGATTTGAAACCCAGGCGATCACTGAACTCTACGGAGAGTTTGGTTCAGGTAAATCACAGATCGTTCACCAGCTTGCAGTAAACGTTCAGCTCCCCGAGGAACTTGGCGGACTTAACGGCTCGGTTATCTACGTTGACACTGAAAATACCTTCAGACCTGAACGTATCGAACAGATGGTCAATGGACTTGAGATCGAAGGTGCTGACCCACAGGAATTTCTCAAGCACATTCACGTGGCCCGGGCCCAGACCTCGGATCATCAGATGCTCCTGATAGAGAATACGCATGAACTTGCAGAAGAACTCAAGAGTCAGGGCAAGCCGGTAAAACTCGTCATTGTAGACTCGCTCACCGGCCTTTTCAGGTCAGAGTATGCAGGCAGGGGAACCCTGGCTGAACGTCAGCAGAAACTGAACAGACATATGCATGATATCTTTAAACTCTGTGATGAGTACAACGCAATCGGACTTGTCACAAACCAGGTAATGTCAAACCCGGCAGTCTTCTTCGGTGACCCGACAAAACCAATCGGAGGAAACATCGTCGGGCACACGGCAACATTCAGGATCTACCTAAGAAAAAGCAAGGGAGGAAAGCGTATCTTCAGACTGGTCGACAGCCCGAATCTGCCAGACGGTGAAGCTACCTTCCTCGTGGAAGAGGGTGGCCTCAGGGCCTGTTAAGTTGTGCTACGAGCAGTAATTACAGATATTGACGGTACACTCACCGACGAGAAACGCCGGCTGAGCACGTGTGCAATAGAAACAATCAGACGACTTCAGGATAACGGGGTCCAGGTGGTTCTCGCAAGCGGGAACACCTCCTGTATCCTCAAAGGTCTTTCCAAGCTTATCGGAACCAGCGGGACGTTTATCGGAGAAAACGGAGGCGTATACCGGGTTGGTTTTACCGGTGATCTTAAAGTCCTCCCAAACCGCCAGGTTGCCCTTGATGCCCTTGATCTCCTTAACAGGCACTTTCAGAAACAGGGGATCACACTTGATATGTACTCACCGTATGAACGGCTTGCAGATGTCGCATTTGCCCGCAATGTCCCGGTTGATGAGGTAAGAGCTCTTCTTGCTGACTGGAATGTTACAGTTCTGGACACCCATTTTGCCATTCATATCCAGGAGAAGGGTTTTAGTAAAGGTTTAGCATTAAAACAGATAGCCGGTGATCTGGGTATATCAGTGTCAGAGTTTCTCGCCATCGGTGACTCTGAAAATGATACCGACATGATTCAGGCTGCCGGAACAGGATGCTGCGTTGCAAATGCAGTGCAGGAAGTAAAACTGGCAGCGGATTACGTATCTTCAATTTCGTACGGAGAAGGATTTGTTGAGGTTATGAACCGGTTTTTCCCTCACATTCTTGAAAGATAACGGTCAATCACGATAAAATCCTTGATATCACGAACAGATTCGAACGGAACCATCATCCGGTCCCCATCCATCTGGTATCCGGTGGTGTCGTACGTCTCATCTGGTTCGATGATCAGGTCTGTTATCTGTCCGGTATCAAAATCAACCATAAGGTTGCGCAGCTCGCCGATGGCTTTCCCGTCGTTGGTCATGATCTGCTTATGGGAGAGGCTCCGAGCAAGTACCGCTTTCATAACAGATTTTTCAGTCGTGAACGATATTAAAGATACTTTTTTTGAAGGGTGTTCCAATCGTTTATCTCCCGCAGTAGGCTCGCAGAAGATTATGACCACCAGGAGCGTCTGTTGAGCGCAAAACTTATGGATTCAGTTTTGTTTAAACGGTCTCATTCATGACCCAGTCGATATATCCAGAAAACCCTTTGGAAACCGGGAGTGCAATGATCTCAGGAACCTCATACGGGTGAATTGTTCTGATTGCAGCAATAAGGTCTTCAATACAATGGTTCGCAGTTTTAATAATGAGAAGGTCTTCTTTTTCATCACAAATATGGCCTTCCCATCGGTAGAGAGACCGAACTGGAGTGATGTTTACACATGCCACCAACCGGCGCTCCAGGAGTTCGCGTGCGATACGGGTTGAATCATCAGAAGGAGTAGTGCAGTAGATAACCGAGATATCAGAAAGGTTCTCGTCAGTCATTGGTAGTTCTCGGCTTTCAGGATATATGAAGATCATTCCCTGCCAGGAAAGGAGACAAATATATTTAAGTGCCTGAAGGTTGTTCTAATATAAGCATCTGTGCTGTTGTGGCCTAGCTGGTTAGGGCGCCAGACTCATAAGAGAAATCTGAGATATCTGGAGGTCGCGGGTTCGGATCCCGTCAACAGCATTGTAACAGCTGGGGTAATTCCCTGTACTATTTTTATTGCTCAGGTCAGAACTTTAACTGTGCCAACATCATCTGATTAC
>NZ_DATMYY010000305.1:0-6583 GCF_035560735.1 Methanospirillum sp. | reverse complement strand
ATGCCATTCCTCCATAATTTTTATTGATCTCTTCAAAGATAGGTTCCCCATAGAGGAATGCATAGATATAATCAGCCATCACTTTTGGTTCTACATCGGTAAATTTCTCAGGGTAGAGTGCTTTGCCAATAACGTAGGCATTAATCAGGTCTGACTCGTGATCTTCGCCATACAAAGAAGTTGGCAAGAGGCCGTATACCTCACCCTGCCTGACTGCGGGAAGACCTTTGAGTGACTCACTCTTCTCGATATCAGTGACAGCACTCTCCTTCAATGACCAGGTTGTCATATCGAGAAATAGGGCATCAGGCGCAATCCTGGTAAGAGCCTCTTTGGGGATTATAAATGCTCCTGAAAGTCCATTCTGATTCCCATAATCTTCTGCAATATTATGGGCTGATATCAGGCGCAAGGGTATGAAAATCGATGTAGTCGAGAATAGTCCTTCAGGATTTGGAGTTGAATATCCCCCAATGTATGCTTTTTTCTGTTGAAAATCTGATATCGTTGAGGTTCTGGCCTCAAGATTTTCGGTGACTTTATCAAAGAACCTGATCACTTCCTCAGCCCTTTCTGACTTTCCAAGAACGAGCCCCATGATCCTGAGTGAATAATTCATAGCATTCCTGCGGTATGAAAGATCACCATCCTGAAGAACTACTACCGGAATACCTGTCCGCTTCTGCAGTTCATCAGCAGAAATCTGTGGATTGTCTCCCATCAGGATGATCAGGTCCGGACGTGGGTTTAATGCAGTTATTTGTGATGGTTCAATCACGTCTGTAATTTTACCAGCAGCAGAAAGTGTTCTGATCTGTGGATTTGCAACAAGGTATGGGAGAGGTGATGGTGACTGCAAATCTCGCTCTACCAGATCTGCTGCCACTGCCTTTTCGGTTTCCCCCATATATGAGAGGTATCGCATGCACCCAGGTCCAGAGCAGAGGATGTGAGTGATATTTCTGGGCACTGTGACTACTCTGCCAATAGCATCAGTGAGGACAATCCCACTGTTGGTTGCAGCAATATCTTCAAGATCTATAATCGAAGGACCTGGGATAGATTCAGGAGGTTGAGATTTATCTGTGGAGGTACATCCGGAGATCAGAACTCCGATTATCATTAGTACCCCTGCTAAAATCCCGATACGATGATCCATTATTACACCTGTATCTATCACTTCACTGTTGGAGAATTTGAGTATAGGGGAGAAGAGTTGATGGTCGTTACTAACAGATATGTCAGAGATGAGTGCCGTCTTTTCTGTCATCCTTGCCGGAGGTGTGGGAACCAGGCTCTGGCCCCTCTCCAGAACCCAATATCCAAAACAGTTTCTCCAGGTACAGGGCCACTCCCTATTCCAAGAAACATACCTGCGTGCATTACGGTTATCTGACCCTTCCCACATTCTCATAGTCACCAATGAAATCCACCAGTTCCTAGTGAGGGATCAGGTTGCTGAACTTGGATTTTCGATCACTGATGATCGATTACTCCGTGAAACTGAAGGGCGCAATACCTTGCCAGCTATTGCCTGGTCTGTTCGTGAAATTCAAAAAGAATCCCCTGATGCAACAGTTGTAGTGTTTCCGAGTGATCATAAACTTGATGATAAAGCGATAGACGAAATAAGAGCAGCGATCGAACTTGGTAAAGAAAATCTGGTAACATTTGGGATTTGTCCTACCACCCCGCATACTGGATATGGGTACATTGCGCCTGGTGAAAAGATAGGCCCTGGGTTCCGGGTGAAGCAGTTCAAGGAGAAACCAGATCTGGAAACTGCTGAGACTTATGTCTGTAGTGGATACCTTTGGAACAGCGGAATGTTCCTCTTTTCAGTTGGTGTTTTCCAGGACGAGTTGAAACAGTACCAGCCTGAAATTTTTGCAGCCTTTGATTCTCCGGATTTGGTGTATCAGGATCTTCCTTCTATCTCAATTGACTACGGTCTTCTTGAATATTCTTCCCGGGTTGTCACTGTTCCTCTCACAGCTCATTGGACTGATCTTGGTACATTTGCAGCATGGTATGATGTCTCATCAAAAGATGAACATGCAAACGTGGGTTCCTATCAGGGAATTGATTCATCCGGGAATTTTATCAGCACAGGTGATCGGGTTACGGCATTGATCGGTATTGAAGATACTATCATAGTTGATACCGATGATGCGCTTCTGGTCTGCAGGCGTGATATGGCCGAGCAAGTTGGTGACCTGGTAAAGGGACTCAAAAAGCAGGGTAATCCGATCACAGAATTTCACCGGACAGTATTCAGGCCATGGGGGTCGTATACTGAACTTGAAGAAACGGTTGGCTACAAAATCAAGCGTTTGAATGTAAACCCTGGAAAACGACTGTCACTGCAGCGTCATCATCACAGATCTGAACACTGGGTTATTGTACATGGGAGTGCAGATGTGCAGCTTGATGGAACTCACAAGTTTCTTCGGCCAGGTGAATCCACCTATGTTCCTGCCGGAGTGATGCACCGACTTGCAAACACTGGTAAGATCCCTCTTGAGGTTATTGAGGTCCAGATTGGAGAGTACCTTGAAGAGGATGATATTGAGCGGACTGAAGATGATTTTAAAAGGGTATAACTCCCAAAAAAGTTTTTAAGAGATCTGCTGTTCTGAAACCTCAAAGGTTTCTCCGGTCTGAAGATTCCTGTATGGACCGGTTGCATGGACTCCTGATGTGTCTCTGCTGGTTGAGTAGGGCACAATAAATGTTCCATTATTACTCTCCTGACGATATGTAAACGTGCGACCCTGGTTGGTGACAACCGGTAGTTCAATAGTCCCGGTTCCATTGATCTGGTATCCAGGAACCCGTTCAAATATCTTGACATTGTGCATTTCAGCAAGTTCGTCTGATGCCGTCACTGTTGGAGATTCATATACCAAACGGTAATGTGTGAGGGCAGGGATTGTGGTAATCGGGTGGGTATACTGGATGGAGACAAGATCCGTTCCTGCGCTCAATGGTTCTGATGCAGCCTTTTCTGCCTGCGCTGGAGATAGGGTGGTTATTCGTGAGATGGCAGGAACTTTCTGGTTTCCTGTCTGCATCTCTCCATATTGGACAAGGCTTCCTCCTGTACTGTTCGTTTCTGTGCCGTCAAAGATGTAAAGACGGGATACCATGGATGTGAAGAAATCTGGTTTCAGGGTAAGAACTGGATCATACTGGTTTGGATTGTTCTTGGACTGCTGATAGTAATATTTCTGATATTTTTCCCGTTCATTCTGTCCATATGCCCAGAGGGGCAGTGATGGATATTTACTATTAATTGTCTCGTAATCGATGATGACATATTTTGCTCCCATCTTATCTGCTAAGGAATCTGCCGCTTTTTCATCGGTGGCTACCAGGAATTGTGCTACTGGGGGCACATTGTTTTGGAACGGGGTTGTAATGGGGATGCGTTTGGCAAGGTAGGTGATCCAGTGTCCATAGTCCCACCATGATAGTACCCCATACGAGGTGTTTGGATAGGAAAATCCGTCTTTATTGTAGATTTTCAAAGGATCAATCCCTGTATCTGGTGAGTTCTTTTCAAGCCAGGTCAGAGCACCAGCCCAGTCATCATTTATCCCAATCATCTGGAGTTGTTTCGTTCCAACCTCCCAGGTAATCTGTGCTGACATGGCTGTGATGATCAGGATAATAATTCCCACCACAATAATCGGAAGATTCTTTCGAACCAAGGTAATGCCAGATTCTTTCTGTCCCTTTTTCAAACTTTTTTGTTCTGTGGATCGGCTGTTTGAGAGAAGATCCCATAGATATGACAGGGCAATCGAGGTGAAGAGAACCACGATAACTGCCGCATAGTACTCATATCTTAAGTGAAGAATTGTTGAAATCAGGATAACAAATGCCCAAATGAGTATGCATAGTTTGATCGCATCGTATTTTTTGAAAGTCTGATAGACAATCAGAATGAGGCCTATGACCATGACGAACAGAGCGATATTGAAGGAGTGGTAGGCCCGGGTGAGATCCCACATCTGCATCTCGTTGATAAAGGTCTCTTTGTACGAAAAGAAGAAAAAATATGAGAACCCTGAGGATATCGTCTGAACCAATGATGGGAGTATGATCGAAGATATTGCATAAGAAACTGCAGGTATTCCAACAATTATTCCCCAGGTGAGTACTGCTGGTTTCCCCCGGGTCAGATGGATTGCAGCGGTTAGAAAAAGAGGTTCGATGATGAGCGCAAGTGCAAGAAGGATATGTGCTAGGGTATATTGGGCAAGGCTCATCCCCTCATTATGAATTCCGGTTAGACCAAAGAGGATGATGAATACTCCGAATAGTATTGCATGAGCGATTGTCAGTGATTTGAGTGATTGTTCATCCCTCGTTAAAAGGGCATGAACTGCGCAGAATCCTCCAATGATTCCGGCAAAGAGGACCATTGTCGGGATGTTCATAATCCCGAAATAATACATCAGGCCGGCAAGAACTGAATAGAGAATAAGGTATGAGGGATACCCCGATGCATTCTCTCTATTACTCTCTCGAATTACAAAAAGATAAAATAGAATAAAGGCTGTGGAGAAGATGACTTCGAGGAAATGATGGTCAATGTATCCATAAAATGACCTATAGAGGTATTCCCCGGCTATGACTGATATTAAACAAGCTGCTATTACACCTGCTTTCCTGTCTACTACCATTTTCCCAATTACATAGAGCATTGGTATCATGGTGAGTGAGAAGACAGGCGGAATCCAGGATGCCACTGTCATTATATCGTTTCGAGAGACTGCTCCGGTGAGAACTGCGATAACAGCTGAAAGCATTGGATATAGAGGACCCCAATCATTGTCTTTCCCGATCGGAAACCCATTCATTGGATCAAACCATGGATAGACCGGAAAGTTAGAGACAATAACTTCGATCAATCTCATGTTATACCATGAGTCCATGAATATCACCTTGGGGACTAGCCCGCTTGTGAGTTGTTCCATTGGGAGAAGCCGAAGCCAGAATCCAAAAAGAGCAAATATTAAAATAATTACCAGAATGATGACAGAGTCTTTCTGTCTTATGTTGGTGAGGTCCATGTTATACTACAGAATAATGGGCTGGATTGCGGAAATAGGTTTCAGGATCAAATGCAGGTTATCTTGAAAGCTGCAGCTCAGAATAACTAATAGCATCGGGAGAGAGATCTATACTGATTATTGAGATCAGAGTGTTCTGGTCTTTTTTAATATCCTGTTTTTCAGGGTATTAGTATTTCAGGAGTAACCTAGTCAATGAATCCGGTTGTGTCGATAGTTATCCCTGCTTTGAATGAAGAGAAGACGATTGGGGCTTGTATCAAAAAAATTCATGAAGGGTGTGAATCAGCCGGGATATCATATGAGATAATTGTAGCTGATTCATCAACAGATCAGACACCAATTATTGCGTCAAAAATGGGTGCCCGGGTTATTCATCCTGATAAACGGGGGTATGGGAACGCATACTTGTCAGGTTTCGCTCATGCAACAGGCGATATCATTGTCATAGGTGATGCCGATAACACGTATGATTTCCGGATTATTCCCGAGTTAATCCGCCCGATCAGACAGGAGAATGTTGATATGGTCATCGGATCCCGGATGGCAGGAACCATTCTTCCCGGAGCCATGCCTGCTCTACATCAGTATCTTGGAAACCCATTGCTTACCAGGCTCCTGAATTTCGCATTTGGGACCAGTTTTTCTGATTGCCACAGTGGTTTTCGAGCTTTCCGGAAAGAGATATTAGAGCGGCTCTCCCTTCATACCGGTGGAATGGAATTTGCATCTGAAATGATGATCGAAGCTGCAAAAAATAATATAAAAGTAGCCGAGATCCCAATTACCTATTATCCCCGGGAAAGCCCGTCAAATCTTCACAGTTTTGCTGATGGCTGGCGACACGTCAGATTTATCATGCTTGAGAAACCTCTTCCGTTTCTCGCAGTTCCAGGAGGTCTCTTTGCACTCTTCGGACTAGTGATGATGGGATTTGTCCTCCTGAATACTCATGGTTCAGGTTTTCATTCATTTATATTGGGTGTGGTTTTCCTGACCGGTGGGTTTCAACTAGTGATGATGGGAATAGCGCTTAAAGCATATGCTGTGACCAATGGTTTTGATGTCTGTGGCCGATGGTTCAGACCCATGCTTCGGTACAGGACTCTTGAGTATCTTTTGTTTGGCGGGGGCATTCTTATCGTTTTGGGGCTAGTTAATGGGGTTAGTATCCTGTATGACTGGGTTCATCGTTCGTTTGGTGAATTGTCTCAGGTTATGAGCGCTCTTCTGATACTTTGTAGTATTATTCTTGGCCTTCAGATGGTATTTACCGCAATCCTGGTGAGCATGATGCTGCTCCGGTGCGACAGGGATGGGTGTGATTTTAGCCCGTAAAATGGGATTAAATTTACGGGCACTTACCTGTATTTGGACCAGATCTATAATTTGTTTTCTCTTCGCATGCATATCACTCACCATTTTTTCATCTGTTTGGATACCCGTGAATGGGATGAATATTGAATATCCCTCTTAATACCTGGCAAATTACCGGTTTTTAT
>NZ_DATMYY010000304.1:0-8597 GCF_035560735.1 Methanospirillum sp. | reverse complement strand
CTATCAAAACGAAAATTTTAGGGGCATATCGTTGCGATAAATCTTTAATATTCTGGTTCAGATTTTAAAATAGGGGGTAGATCTCCGGTTTTCGCAATTTCGCTAAAATTCAGTCTAAATACATACAGTTTGGGCTGAATTTTCAAGAACAGGGGATAAATTAATACTCAATCATGGGTCGTAAAAAAACGGTATAATGGGACTTTCCATCATACCTGGCCCATAAAAATATGGACCTTTTATTTCTTGATTAAGCCTGGGTTCTTGCCTTTATCTTTTTGAGCCTGAAGAGTTCTTCCCTCTCCATCTCATCAAGACGCATCTTAATAAAATCCCTCGTTGAAATAAGATTTGGAATAACCTTAAACTCCAGAGCATTAACCCGGCGTTTGGTACTCTCTATCTCATTGAGGAGCCTTTTCATTGTCGTCTCTATCTCAGCGCTTTTGATAATCGCTTCAACGAGTTCCTCAAAGGCTTTTGCAGTATCATCAATAACAGGGGTGGTTCCGATAACACCATACCCACGGTCTGCAATCCCTTTGCGGACCTGGGTGGATTCGATCTGCGGAACCACGACACCCATGATGTTTTTGCTCTTCAGAGTGATCTCAGGATTTTCACGGACAGAAAATGCAGCAGCCTTCACACCAATTGAACCCTCAATCGTGTTTGCGATTGCCATCATCTCCTGGGCACGCTGATAGTTTGTCATCAGTGCACCACGAGTGTCCCGTGCCTGTTCCAGAATTTTAAAGAACTCCATGATCAGCCCATCACGCTTCATCTTGAGGATCTTGTACCCATTCTGGGAGAGTTTGATCTTCCGCTTGGTGTCAATGAACTCAGATCGGGTCGGCTTGATGTCTGCCATGGAGGCTCACTCCGCCTTTTTGCGGTACTTGGGATGATACTTCTGGATCGTCTCACGGTCGATACGGCCGAGCTGTTCTTCTGCCATATCTTTGAGGAGGTCCCAGCCGAGGTCAAGGGAGTCCTCGATCGTCCGGTCTTCATCCTTGCCCTGTCTGACGAATCGCTTCTCGAAAGCATCAGCAAAGTCAAGGAATCCACGGTCACGCTCTGAGAGTGCATCCTTCCCGACGATTGCCACGAGACCACGAAGGTCCATACCTTCTGCATATCCTGCATACAGCTGGTCTGAAACCTTCTTGTGGTCTTCACGAGTGAATCCTTTTCCGATACCGAGGTTCATCAGACGGGAAAGGGATGGAAGAACGTTGATCGGTGGGTAAATACCCTTGCGGTGGAGATCACGGTTAACCACGATCTGCCCTTCGGTGATATACCCGGAGAGGTCAGGGATCGGGTGGGTGATATCGTCACCAGGCATTGTCAGGATTGAGAGTTGGGTCACAGATCCTTTCTTGCCCTTGATGATACCGGCACGCTCGTACAGGGATGCGAGATCAGTGTACATGTATCCCGGATATCCACGACGACCTGGCACTTCTTCACGTGCTGCACCGATCTGACGCAGTGCTTCACAGTAGTTGGTCATATCGGTCAGGATAACCAGCACATGGTATCCAAGCTCGAATGCGAGGTACTCTGCGGTGGTCAGTGCGAGACGTGGTGTGATGATACGCTCAACAGCCGGATCATCTGCAAGGTTCAGGAAAACCACGGCGTGCTCAAGGGCACCGGTCCGCTCGAACTCAGCCATGAACTGGTTCTCTTCTTCCTTGGTGATACCCATTGCAGCGAACACGACTGCGAACTCTTCATCAGATCCTGGCACCTTTGCCTGACGGGCGATCTGCAGTGCAATCTCGTTGTGTGGCAGACCTGCTCCCGAGAAGATTGGAAGTTTCTGACCACGAACGAGTGTGTTTGTCAGATCAATGGTTGAGATACCGGTCTGGATAAACTGACGTGGTGATGCACGTGCCCATGGGTTGATTGCAGCTCCAGTAATCTCGAGCCGCTTCTCTGGGACGATCTCAGGACCGCCGTCTTTTGGTTTTCCTGCACCGGAGAGGATACGGCCAAGCATATCCTTGCCCACCGGCATCTTGATCGTCTCGCCGGTGAACCTGACACCGCTGTCCTTTCCGATACCGGTGGTGGACTCGAAGACCTGAACAACGACAATATCGTCAGAGGTATCAAGAACCTGACCACGTTTCTCAGTTCCGTCAGAGAGAACGATGTTAACCAGTTCCTGGTATCCGATAGGCTCTGTCTTTTCGACAAAGACCAATGGACCGGCAATCTGGGAGATCGTTCGGTATTCCTTCATCAGGCTGCCTCCCTGAGTTTGGTGAATTCTGTTTCCATACCCTTGACGATCTTCTCGATCTCAGGCTTGTATTCCTTGATGTACTTGATCTGTGGAAGGTCCGACTTTGACTTCAGACCGGTAATCTGGGTGATTACAACACCTGCTTTCAGGGCGGTGTTAGCCTGGTCAGAGTAGAAGCGGATTGCCTTCAACATATCAAACTGCTTTGTCATCTCACAGTAGGTATCCACTGGGTCGTACGCATTCTGCTGGAGGAATATTTCACGGAGCATACGTGCGACTTCAATGGTGATCTGCTGCTCATCTGGCAGTGCATCTGATCCGACGAGCTGAACGATCTCCTGCAGTTCTGCTTCCTTCTGAAGGACTTCCATTGCCCAGGTACGAAGCGGGTTCCACTCTGGTGAAACCTTCTCGTCGTAGTAGGGTCCAAGGGTGTCCAGGTACAGGGAGTAGGATTGCAACCAGTTGATAGCCGGGAAGTGACGACGCTGGGAGAGCTTGGCATCCAGTGCCCAGAAACACTTCACGATACGCAGAGTGTTCTGGGTAACAGGCTCTGAAAAGTCTCCACCAGGCGGGGAAACTGCACCGATAACGGTGATGGATCCCATGTCCTTGTTCAGGGTGTTGACACGGCCTGCACGCTCATAGAACTCTGAAAGACGTGCTGCAAGGTATGCAGGATATCCTTCTTCACCAGGCATCTCTTCAAGACGTGAGGAAATTTCACGCATTGCTTCTGCCCACCGGGAGGTTGAATCTGCCATCAGGGAGACATCGTACCCCATGTCACGGAAGTATTCCGCAATGGTGATCCCTGTGTAAACGGATGCTTCACGGGCTGCCACTGGCATGTTAGAGGTGTTTGCGATAAGCACTGTCCTCTCCATGAGTGGCCGACCGGTCTTCGGGTCTTCGAGTTCAGGGAACTCGGTAAGAACCTCGGTCATCTCGTTGCCACGTTCTCCGCATCCGATGTATACCACGATCTCAGCGTCAGACCATTTGGCCAGTGACTGCTGGGTAACGGTCTTTCCTGATCCGAATGGACCCGGAATTGCGGCAGTTCCACCCTTTGCTACTGGGAAGAGACCATCAAGAATACGCAGACCGGTGATCAGTGGAATGTCAGGATTCAACTTCTCGGTAACCGGACGGGGTACCCGGACCGGCCACTTCTGAAGCATCGTGATCTCTTCGCCATTTTCAAGGACACAGACAACCTCGTCGATGGTGAATGAACCGCTCTTGATATCCTTGATCTTTCCACCTTCGGAACGTGGAGGGATCATGACCTTGTGAACGATGTTGGTCTCCTGAACAGTTCCGATGATGGTTCCGGCTTTCACAGCATCGCCGGCCTTGACAACCGGCTTGAACTCCCACTTCTTATCATGGGAAAGCCCTGGTGCATTGACACCACGCTCAATGAAACTACCCATCTTCTCGAAGAGGAATTCGAGAGGACGCTGGATACCATCGTAAATGCTGGTAAGAAGACCGGGTCCGAGTTCTACAGAGAGTGGCAGGTTTGTATTCTCAACCGGCTCTCCGGGTCTGATGCCTGAAGTATCCTCGTAGACCTGAATGATTACATTATCACCCTTGATCTTGATGACCTCCCCCATCAACTGCTCGTTCCCGACCTTTACCACATCATACATGTGGGCGTCGAGATTGATTGCAGTGACCACAGGTCCTGCAATCCTCTTTAAAACACCCTTGTTGCGTTTTACTTCCACAGATCTACACCCACTGATCGTTTAATTCTCTCCCGCATAGACAGCCCCCCTTCCTGTTCGCCCAGGGTAATAACCGTTGGGTGAACTGAATTTTCCAGGGTTGTCCGGAGCCTCGGTGGTATTTTTGCCATATCGCCGCTGTTAAGAACAAGGATTCCCACGGTATTGTCATCTAAAACCTTGTGAACCTGCTCAACAACCTTCTCATCAGACTCGGCAGCATAGGTCTTGGTGATCCCTGCAAGCCTGAACCCGAGGATGAACTCACTATTACCGATAACCGCGATCTCCATATCAGATCACCAGGTATTTCGCGATAGTATCACCTGCAAGTCTGGACTCCTTACCACGAGCTATTGCCCGCAGGTTGAAGACTTCATACTTCTTCTTCTCAAGGTACACCAGAATCGGATGAATGGAGAACGGATTGATCTTGGAGAGCTGCTCCATATGGTCGAGCTGGGTTTTGGTCAGTTCTGCGTCGACCTCCTGCTCTGACTTTTCGCTTCTCAGCTCCTCCAGGGCAGCAAGTAAGGAAACCGATTTTATTCTGCCTACAATGGCATCAATAACCTCATTTCTGCTACCCATCTGGTTCATCTGCTGAAGTTCTTCAGGTGTAAAGGTCGATCCTGGGATGAAGAACTCTCTTGCATCCTCTTCATACCCGTCTCCCCGCATCCTGAAGAGAGTCTTGATGTTCTTTACATCAATCTCCAGCTGGACAAACTTGAGGAACTGACTTCCTCCTTTCACTCCGCGACGTGCGATGGTGAGAAGATCAGCGTATAACTGCTTGTAGAGATCATTCTCGAGTTTGGCAAATGAACCTGCTGCACATCCCTCCTGGATTCCTGCAGCAAGAGTTGGGTACATCTTCCACCCTTTCAGGGCGTCTGCAACCCGCTCGCATGATTCTTCGCCGAGAACCCGATCGAGAATAACCTTGTCAAGACTGCCGGCAGGGATGAGCACCTCTTTGATCTTGCCTTCCTTCATCCCCTGCATCTTACCGCGGAGGATGGTCAGGACATTGTAAATGTCCCAGCGACGGAGGTAGGCCATCGTGAACTCCTTTAGTGCACCGGGAGCGAGGTCAATGACCCGCTGGTACTCTTTGGCCAGGTTCCATGAGAGAGCGACCTCAATGAGATCGATCCCTTCGAAGGATGTTCCCAGTTCGTCCACTTCTTTCTGGTACTCAGTCTCCCCGATCAGGCGGATGATCTCAGGCAGGCTCATATTGAGCATACGCTGGTATTCCTCAGGGGCGAGCAGTTTGGCTTTCCGTACACGCAGCCTGGTGCTGACATAGATGTATGGTGCCGGACCGCCCGTGTTCTGAACCATTTTTTATCCCCCTGAGTTTATGCGAAGAGAATGTCTGACGCGTCTTTAAGTCCTGACTCCCATACCTGGCTCATAAAGGTATGGTAACTGAAGTCTACCTGAAGTTGACCGTCTGTGCTCTCGACGATGACACCACCATCGATACCTACTACGTTTCCAAAGGTGAAAGCACTGAATTCTGACTCTTTCAGAATATCTTTCAATGCTTTTTCATCCCGGGCGCAGCAGCTGACAGTTCCTTTTGGAATCTCTGTCATAGCTTTGCGCAGAAGTGATGAGATGGCACCTTTGTGAAAGGAATCGGGCATGGCTTCTATCTTGTCAAGTGCCTGTTTGTATACCTCGTCCATCAGCTCCTTCTGAGCATTGAGGATCTGGCGTTTTACAACAAGGTGACCTGCAGCTTCTTCCTGGGTAATGATTTGAGACGTGGTTTTCCCAGTCTCTTCCCGTACTGCTGCCTTGACTGTCTCTGCCTTCTGCTGGGCAACATTCAGGAGTTCGACCTTCTTTGCGTCGGCTTCCCTGTTGATTACCTCAGACTCTGCCCGTCCTTTCTCTTTGATCTCTGCAATGACTGCATCCAGTCCCATGATCTATCCTCACTCACTGGAACATGAGCAGGAGTGCCACGACAAGACCGAAGATGACAATGGTTTCTGGAAGCACGGTAAAGAGGAGGGCCAGACCGAACATATCCTTGTTCTCTGCGACTGCTCCCATTGCTGCTGCTCCGATTCCCATCTCACCAAGACCTGAACCTACACCTGCAAGGCCTACTGCGAGACCTGCACCTACTGCCTTGAGTCCTGCTGCCGATGCTGTTGCTGCTGCAACTTCTACTGCTACTGCTTCTGCTGCCATATTTAAATCTCCAATAATCTAGTTTTGTTCTGTTAGTTTTCTAATCATTCCAAACGGATTGTATTTCTTTCCTCCACCGCGGTAGAATTTGGTAAAGAATTCTACGTAGTGAAGACGAAGGGGATGCAGTCCGCCACCCAGGATACCAAGTGCGGTATTGAGTGCATGACCGAAGAGGAAAACGACAACCCCCACGATGATGAGCACGACTCCTACCGGGGTCAGGTTCGCCAGCTGCGGGTTGATTATCAGACCGATCGAGATGAAGTTTGTGACCAGTGCGATAGCAACCGAGGAGAGACCGACCGCAATAAGACGCGTATATGAGAGCACGTGACTGATGATTGTCGGAACTTCCATCAGATCCAGTGCATTCTCCCGTGCGATTAAGACAAGACCAAGAACAAGCATGACTGCCCCTGCAATGGTGGCCACGTTGAGACCTCCTGCGAGTTCAGGCATTTTAGTCAGGTCTGGCATAAGCATAATCGGGAATTTAGACCAGATAAGGACGATGATTCCCCACATAACCAGGATCCATCCGATGTTTGCGTACATCTTCAGGGATTTGTGGTGTCCGTGTTCCATCCTTGAAGCATTCAGGGCTCCCCAGATTCTACCCAGGGTGATATGCAGAATGCCAATCCAGATTGAGACCACGAGCAGCTGCGGAATGGCAGATGCATGATGAGCTCCTTCGGTAGTTACCCCGATCGGAATATGGCGTGAGAACCAAAGCGGTCCCCAGGGTAAGGAGAACCCAAAGAATTCAGAGAAAATTACACCAAAGATGATACTGCTGATACTACAGTTACGCAGGACATTCATGAGCTGATTGCCTGCTTCGCTTCCTTTCACCATTGATCGAAGTCCAAAGCTCATTGCGAGCAGGATAAGACCATACCCTACATCTCCAAGGATCAGACCGAACATAATCGGGTAAACTATCGACATCAAAAGAGTCGGGTCAACCTCGGTGTACTTCGGACGTGAATAGATATCCATGAAGAGTTCTGTTGGGTGTGAAAAGTCCGGATTGTTATACTCGACAGGTGGACCATCATTATAGTCCTCGACCTCGAGTTCGGTAGTATATACCTTTCCGGCGCAGACTCGATCCAGGGTTTCATAGACTTTGGTCACCTGTTCGGTTGGAACCCAGCCGACAACCGCAAAAGCGAGGTCGGTAGTTGCAAACCTGAGTGGTGCCTCTGCCTGCTCAATATCAGCAGTGAGAAGTTCTTCCGACGACATCAGGAAATATTGATGCTTTTCCCTGATTGTTGCCATTTGTGCAGAAATTTGTTCGATTTCCGTGTGAATCCCGGCTATCTTCTGCTCATAATCAGCGATTAAAGCAGATGCGGAACCAGTTTCTGCAGGAATTGTCACTTTCTGCAGCTGCAGATCAAGAAGGCTTTTCTCCACAGCAGCAAGATCTTCATTTCTTACTACGATGGTGATGAACATCCCGTTTTTCTGCTGATTCTCCCATAATTCGTGAGAAACACTGATAACCGGTTTACTCTTTACCGTTCCGGCGATGCAACTGATTGAGTCATACCCTGTAAGCAGTTCCATCGGAAATGGAGCATCAGTAAATGGCCTAAGTGCCTCGATCTTTTGCTCGTACTCCTTGATTGAAGCCTCGAGCTTGGATCGCTGGGAGAGAAGATGTTCGACTTCGTCTGCTATGGCTGGAAGATCCTTTTCAATGCTTTGCTTGAGTGCCTGGACTTTAGCTTTGGCCACATCATCAAGCTGTTCAGATCCGATTCCGAATGCACTGGCAATCGATCTGATCTTCACAAGACTTGATGAGATGGTGTCAGCTCCTTTCAGCGGCATACCGATCTTAAACCCTTCCCACTGATCATCTCCTTTCTCGACATAGTCATCGATATGGAAGATGTTCATGCGGTACAGTTCGGTTACGATCGGTTCTAGTTGCTGTTTAGATGCGACGATGAGCAACTTGCTCATCTGTTTAGGCTGAAACATTAAGTTGCTCCTTGAAGCGTGTAACAAGCAGATCCACGGCCTTCGCGAGGTTCTGCCGTCCCCTGCTTTCGAGAGCTACTGCTTCTGCCTTTCCGTCACTGATAATTCTGGCATGCCGCATTTCAGCTTCTTTACGGGCATCAGCAATCTGCTGTTTCTTAAACTCTTCCGCATCTTCCTGAGCCTTGTGGATCAGGTTATCAGCTTCCAGCTCGGCACTGGCAATCAGAGACTTGCGCCTCTCCTGTGCCTGCGAAATCATCTTTTTATAGTCTTCTTCTGCGTTCTTGATATCCTTCAGGACCTCAATTTTCATCCAACCCTCCTCTCATTGATGGTACAACTATAAAGTGGACAGAGATCAGTATATG
>NZ_DATMYY010000303.1:0-7391 GCF_035560735.1 Methanospirillum sp. | reverse complement strand
GGTACTGCAGTGAAAGTAATCAAGATTCCGTCTCTTCTTTCAAGTGTCATCATAACAGCCCTATCTGGTATTGACATGATGGAGTTTACACTCATCAATCATTGCCATTATTGTAAAGGACAGGTTAAGTTCCACGATATCAGGATTAAAAGGTTTGCAACAGTTATTGAAAATGGGGAGAGAAGGAATATCAGTGTGAGGGTTCACCGGTATTACTGTCAGGAATGTGGAAAACTCTGCTATGCTCGTGCCCCTTTCTACCCAAATACCAAATTTGGATCCCCTGTCGCAGACCTGTGTATGACTCTAGCCTGGGATCATTCCTTTAACCATGCTGCAAAAATTCTCAATTCTGTTGGAGTAATTATCGACAGGGGAACGATCAGGAATTTTTCAGCACATGAAATTCCACCAGTCAGTTATGCAAAGATATACGGACTGCCAATTCCTCTATCTGTATGTTATCTTTCAGACCTCTTCTCCCGAAAAAACTGGAATTACCAGGTAACACAGGAAGAAATTCTGGAAGTTTGTGGCTTTCCGACAAAAATGGAGAATCAGGATTTATCTCAGTATTCGCCCTGATCCCGAAATACTTCTATTACCTTTTCAAAAGTATTCCCGTAGTTGTGTTCCCACTCTTCCCATTCATTTACTTTGGCCACTACCGGCGTCCCGGGAAGTTCACCGGCCTTGTACCCAAACATTTGTTCCAGTTCTGACTGAAGTGCATGCATATATAGTGAGTTTGGGATCTCCATTGGGCACCGCTCTTCACATTGTCCACAATTAATGCAGGAGTCAGCAATATGCGAGGCCCTGATGAGATGAAACATAAATGGCGGGGGAACCTGTCCTGGTTTGACGAGCCAGGGTTTTTTGGTTCTGCAATCTTCACACACACAGAGCGGACAAGCTTCAGTGCACTGATAGCACTTGATGCATCTGGACATGTCAAGCATCATGCTCTTCAATAGTTGATCACCAGGTGGAATTTTAGAAAATTGTTCTTTTCCATTTTCCAGACTGAGCATCTGCATTGCCTCTTCCACACGGGATCTCATTTCTACCCCTTGAGGGTCAGCTGCCTCCACTACGATAGCATGATCATTGATGGCTGACTCAAGAGTGATTGCTCCTTTTTTACTACAAACCTCAATGCACGTAGTATTTCCCGAGTACTCCCCGATTACTCCCCAATCTCCACAAACAAGATCGCATTGCCTGGGTATTCTTGTCTGACAGCGTTGACAGCATAATCTCCGTCCATAACCATCTTGTTCAAGGTCCTCTATCGGGAGTGAAAAAATTGTATCTGATGTTTCAACCTGACACTTACCTTGTGAAAAATATATATTTTCGACAGTATCTGGATCAATTTCATATCTGTCAACTATCATTTTTCGAGCAGTGATTGGGTTTATTGTTCCGCTACAGGTTAAACCGATGAGGAGAATGTCGTTCAGGTTTACCCTGTTTCGTTTAGCCAGTTCTATGATGGCCTTTGCTTCACACCCCTTTACAACTGCTGCGATACGCTGACCCGGATTACTCTGGGTATACCTATAGAGATATTTTGCAGAAGATAGAGTTCCACAATAGAGTGATCCAGAGCACTGAGCAATTTCTGTTGGATCGGTTAGGATAACCATAGATGCATCGTAAATGTCAGCACCTTTTTTTGTGACCGAAACGGCGTCGACAATGCCGGTAGAAAGAAGATGGGTCAGTAAACCTGAAACAAATCCACCAGAACTCCCTTTATCCCTCAGCTCCGAATCTGTGGACCAGGCATAGAATATCTCTCCTTTACGGATCATCTCTTTTCTACCTGAAACTTTTTGATTGAGATTGCTGCCACTTTATATTCTGAGATATATGGTAACGGTTCAGAAGAATTCAAAGCCAGGTTTGCTGCTACCCGCTCGATAAAATGAAGAGGGATAAATGCTGTCCCGACTTTAATATCCTGAATTACCCGTGCTTTGCAGACCAGAGAACCCTTTCTAAATGACACTTTAATGAGGTCTTCATTTCGGATTTTTAGTCTTTTGGCATCCTCTGGATTTATCTCTAAATATCCTTCATGAACTTCATCATTAAGATTTTTGCATCTCCGGGTCATGGTTCCTGATTGCATATGCCAGATGAGCCTTCCAGTGGTAAGTCTGAACGGGAAATTTTTATCCGGAAGATCTGAAGGTTCTTTCCATTCCACAGGATAGAATACACCTTTTCCATCAGGGTGTGCAAAGTGCTCTGAATATAAAATCGGAGTTCCTGGCTGATCAGGCTCTTCACAAGGCCAGCATACGCCGCCAGGTTTGTCAATCTTATCCCAGGTCATCCCCTGATATTGGGGAATTACAGAGCACATCTCCTCAAAGATATCTTTTACATAGGTGTAATTGAACTGTTCACCATACCCCATTTTACTGGCCAGGGCGGTAATTATCTCATAATCAGATTTTGACTCGCCTGGAGGTTCAACGGCTTTTCTGATCCGTTGAACCCTTCGTTCGGTATTTGTCTGTGTTCCATCCTTCTCTGCGAAGCAGGCAGCCGGAAGAACAACATCAGCATATTGACAGGTTTCAGTAAAGAAAATATCCTGAACGACAAGGAAGTCTAATTTTTTTAATCCATCTATTATTATTGCAGGATTCGGTTCAGAGACGACGGGATTTTCCCCGATAAGATACATGGCCTTGATATCGGGAGATGATGAACGAAGATGTTCAAACATGATATTGATATCATACCCTTCATGAGGCTCACAGATCCCGTCAGGAAATCCCCACAATTTTGAAAGTTTCCTGTGTGCAGTCCCGTCAGTAACCGGTTTGTACCCTGGAAATAAATTAGGGAGACATCCGACATCACACGCTCCCTGTACATTATTCTGGCCACGAAGTGCATTGACCCCGGTTCCAGGACGACCGATATTTCCGGTGAGCATCATCAGGTTGGCAATAGACTTTACATTATCAATACCGGTTGTCTGCTGAGTAATACCCATCGCATATAAAATGGTGCACTTATCTGCCTTACCAATCCATTCTGCTGTTTTTCTTATGAGATCAGGAGAAACACCACAAAGGTCTCCTGCAATTTCCGGATTATATCTTCTCTGCAGGACGACTTTTTTAACGGCTTCAAAGTGATTTGTTCGTTCAACTATGAATGATCCATCATGCCAATTGTTTCTGATGATCTCCCCCATGATACTATTGAGGAGAAGAACATCAGAGCCACTGTAAAATTGGATAAACAGATCAGACTGTACAGCAGTCGGGGTGAATCGAGGATCTGCAGTAATTACATGAGCTCCTCGTGAACGTGCTTTGATGATCTGTCTTCCAACGAGTGGATGCTGCTCCAGAGTATTACTGCCAAGACAGAGAATACAATCAGATTCACTAATATCCGGAATTGAGTTGGTCATAGCATTGCATCCAAATGCAAGGAAGAGACCAACCATCGTTGCAGAATGACAGAGACGAGCACAGTGATCGATATGGCGGGTTTTTAAAACTCCCCTGGCAAACTTCATCGCGAGATAATTGTCTTCATTAGAACAACGTGCAGATGTGAGTAGCGCCAGTTCCTCTGGTTTATATGAAGACAATTTTTTAGCGATAAAATTTAACGCGGCATCCCAGTCAGTCTCATAAAAAATATCTCCCTTTCTTAAGAGAGGTTTTTTTAACCGGTCAGGGTTGGAAATAAATTGATGACAATACGTTCCCTTCTGGCAAAGACGCCCCTCATTTACCGGTGAACGATAGTACGGAGCAGTTCCGATAACTTTCCCATCCTCTACCATGAGATTTAAAGAACAGCCGGTACTGCAATACGGGCACGTGGTAGTGATCTGAGTAAACGTCATCGATAATAACTCTGTAATAATTAGGGAGGCAATGGTAGTTAATTTTCAGGGAGATAGCGTGAGAAAAGCGCTCTAAAAATCTCTGGTCCGGGATCTACCTGGGCACAAAGAGAACTGATCCATGGAACGACTGCTTTATACTATTGCATTTTGCTTGGTTAATATAAAAATGATGGCCAGTACTGGTGTTGTCTGATAGATATCACCAGCCTTCTGTCATCACTGTTTTTCTTAATTACTGTATCGTATGACTCCGGTTTTATCTATTTCGTATCCACCCAGTTGGGTGAGTATGGCTTTGAACTCCTGAGTTTTTATGATGTCAACTATCGCTCTGATACGGGGATCGCTCTCAAACAGATTTTTGGTAGTTACCAGTTCATAGCGTTCAACCCCGACGGGAACAAAGGGAAGAGAGAATGCACGTGCAGCACTATGAACTGCCATCCCGAGATCGGCATCACCACTTCTGACAGCAAGACAGACACCTAGATGAGTGGTTGCTTCCTGGTCGTACCCGTCTATCTGATCTGATGTGATACTTTTCTCTTTCATGAGATGATCGAGAAGCATCCGGGTTCCTGAACCCCGTTGCCGGTTTATAAACCGATGGGTAGTAACAGCCTCAAAGCCAAGTGATTCCCTGGATACCATTCCCTGAACACGTTCGGCCACACATATCAGAACCAATTCTTCACCAGGAAAATACTTCTGCAGATACGGTATGTTGTATTCTCCATCTTCAGAGAGTAAATGCATGGGTGCCAGGTGGCAGTAACCCCTCTTTAACGTCAAAAACCCACCCATGCTTCCAACATGAGAAGAAGCGATCTGAATTCCTGACTTTCGCATAAGATTGGCAAGATGATCTATGACCGGATCGTGGCTGCCGGTAATGAGGACAACCTGTTCTGCAACTGAAGTTGGTACTGTCAGGTAAGCAGTTGTCTTTTCACCTGTTTCTAAACCCTCTTGATCAGAAGGAATTTTTACATAAGCATTCGCTCTGACCATGCTCATCTGGACTCCTGCACCACGAGAGAGAGGAGAGGCAACCCATTCTTCTTTTATTTTTCCGACTGTTGCAAGAACAAATTCATCAGTTCCAATTGAAGATTGTAATGCACTTGTCAGCCGGATCGGGACGGTATGTTGTTCTGGTGTGACAAATCCATACCAACTCAAAAGAGGCTGTATTATTTCACGAAGAATGGTATGACAGGCAATCGGGTATCCCGGCATACCAATCACCGGCTTCTCTGCAATTTTTCCCAGGATAACCGGCTTTGCAGGTTTAATTGCAACACCATGAATAATCACTTCTCCCAGAGTTTCAATAACCTGGGCTGTATAATCCTTGGTCCCTTTGGATGATCCTGCTGATATGATGACAACATCATGGCCTTGGATGGCTTCGTTCACTGCAGTTGTGATTTTATTGAGGTCATCCTGGACGATTGGATAATGGGTTATTGAAACCCCGGATTTAGACAGCATAGCCGCTGCCATATACATATTACTCTCAATTACCTGACCTGGAAGTGGTTTTGTTCCAACAGGGATTACCTCACTTCCTGTTGGGATCAGTGCGACTTTGAGATCCAGGACCGAGACTTCTGTAATCCCATAGCTGATCATGGCACTGATATCAACTGATCGAATCTGTGTGAGGAGAGGAATGATCATCTCTGTTTCAGCAATATCTTCACCAATAGGTCTGATATGTTGCCATGGGTGAGCTGCTGAATATATCAGAAATGATCCATCCTGTTCAATCACATCCTCAATCATAACGACAGCGTCAAAACTGTCTGGAATAACATTTCCCGTATTGACCCGAACAAAATGAGTGAGGAGAACCGGTTTTTGATCCGTAGCTCCTACGGTATCCTGACTTCGTACTGCAATTCCATCCATTGCAGACAGATGAGCAGCGGGGACTGATAACGGGGAAAAAACTGCCTCTGATGTTATTTTTTCTGATGAGTTCTGAACTGGAATCTTTACAGTGCGGGGAATGCATGCAAACCGGTCATGGAGAATTTTCAATGCCTGATCTAATGATGTGAGGGTGAGATACCGGGTTGCTCCCTCTTTATCTTTTACCATGTAATAACCTCAACTATCTCGCCTGCTTCATATCCTTCTACAGGTCCGGGTATTCTGATAACTCCATCGCTCTGAAGAAGAGTATTTGTAAGTCCTGATTTTCCCAATAATGGCAGAATATATCTTCCATCAAAAATTCCCCTTACATAATCCTCTCTCCCCTGAACAGATTTAATTGGGATCATCAAAGGAGCATGGACACATTTTTGAGAGGATGTAATTCCCGTCATTCCTTTAAGCAGTTCGCGTACAAGAACAAGAAGGATAATATACGCTGATGCCGGGTGACCTGGAAGTCCGATAATCGGCTTTCCCATAGCAGTCCCTATTATTGTTGGTTTTCCCGGTGAGATGGCTATTCCGTGAACCAAAACTTCTCCTTTGGAAGCTATGATTTCAGCACACATATCACGCTCCCCTTTAGAACTTCCCCCTGATATCAGCACTGCATCACATGAATTCAAAGCCTCATCAAGGGCCTGATTTAAAGAATTATGATCATCAGAGATAATTCCGTACACTATCGGAATACAGCCTTCCTCTGACACAAAACCACTGCAAAGCCATGTATTGATATCACGGATCTCTCCTCCCGTAGGTTTTTCATTAACTGGAACCAACTCATTTCCTGTTGAAATAATACCAATTCGTGGCCGGGTTGAGACTGGTACATTATTCCACCCACAAGCAGCAAGCACACCTAAAACCCGTGATGAGATTTTCGTTCCTGCTTTTACTGCAGGACGATCTGATCCGAAATCTTCACCTTTGGATATTTTATTTTCCCCAACTGCTACCGGTCTGTGTACAAGTATCTGATCTCCTAATTCTTCACAATATTCGATCATAACGACTGCGTCTGCCCCTGTCGGAAGGACACCGCCAGTAGGAATATACATACATGAACCACGTTTAAGGGATATTCTTCTGTCTTCACCCATAGCAATTCTGCCGGATAGAGTGAGCATTGATGGGATTGATTCACTGGCACCAGTCGTATCAGAAGCGAAAATGGCATATCCATCAACCGTTGAACGATCAAATCCTGGAATTTCAACATCAGATTTGGCATCACTGAAAAGTACTCTCCCCCCGGCATCTGATAAAGGTATGATCTCTTCATGTGGTGAAGGAGAGATCCCTCTTATGACCTTTTTGGCTTCGCCTACTGAAATTACTGATAAAAAACGGGTCATGGGAAACAGCCTAGTTGGCAGCCACGAATCTTAATTGAATGATCCCTGCAATAGATGGAAATTTCCTTCTTTGTCACCCCATACGTATCAGATAGTTCAAATGCTTTGCTACAGGGAATTTCGGTGCTAATTCCTTCCTTTTTAAAGATCGATTCTATCTCTTTCTCATCCATATCATTCAACCTTCACTGTAATGG